>JAUMVH010000077.1 GCA_030530245.1 Ruminococcus sp. | reverse complement strand
AGCGAGTACAGGTCAGCCAAGCGCGGCGAGAGCTTCAAGTGGGAGCTGATGAATGTCATAAATCAAGTCATGAAACTTGCAAAGTCAAAGAAGCAGTTCTGCTACATGATGAAGCAGCAGGGCTACGGTGTACGGTGGGAGGATAATCGCAAATACATTACCTACACCTGCCCGAACAAGAGAAAATGCCGTGACAACAAGCTTCACGGCGAGAAGTATAGAAAGGAGATGTTAGAGCATGAGTTCGAGATTAGACGAACTGAATCAGATGTACGACAAGGAATTGTCGGCAACGGCAGATACTCAGCCGACGGTGTTGGTGCTCGATTCCAACTGGAGAGCGCTGATAGAATTGAACCGACAGATGTCGCAGGAGCAGTTGGAGATACTGCAAACGCTGTCAGTGCTGTCAACGAAAACGGAAACAGAACAGGCGTTAAAGTCACTTCGCTCCGAGCAAAGAGCGACTATAGAAACCTGTCAGGAGTTGCTGAATCAGGCAGCGGAACTGTCGGAAACAGCGGCGACCCAATTGGAGAAAGCAACAGCCGACCTATCCTCACAGGCTGGGAAGCTGAACGAGGAATATGGCTCGAAGCTGAAAGAGCTCGACGAATACAAGCACAGGCTCAGCTTGAAAGTTGCCAAGTGGATAGTGCTCTCGCAGTCGGTATTGATAGCATTGTCAGCGGCGTTACAGCTGTGGCTTCGATAATCGAGGACGAGCCTGCTGAAGATACCGAATACGCTCGGGAACACGTTGACAGCAAGTCACTTGCCGAGGAACGAGAGCGCAAGGAAGCTCTTGGAATACACATGGGATAACCCAAATCTAAATCGAAAGGACTTTTAAAAATGAACAATTCAAATTTCACAGGAAACATGAACAAGACAAATAGAAGGAGCGTGGTAATTGAATGGCTGAAAAGGACTATGAAGTGCTTTATTATTCCGAAAACAAGATCACAGTCGACGGGAAAACTTTTGATGTGACTTTCACGTTTCCCCTTCCCGAAGCTGTGGGTGAGACTGCTTATGATAAAATGAAACACCTGATAAAGGGAGAAAAAACAAGCTAAAAAGGACTGGACTTTTGAATCGAATAGGAGTATAATGTCAGTAGCTCCTATTCGGTTTGATTCTAGAAACACAGCTTCGGAAAAGGAGGATAACATGAAAGAATCAAACACGAATAAGATAACAGCGCTCTATTGCCGCCTTAGCCAAGAGGACTTGCGTGCAGGAGAGTCGCTGTCGATAGAAAACCAAAGGCTTATGCTCAAAGAATACGCCGACAAGAACGGCTTCTGCAACTGCCAGTACTACGTTGACGACGGATACAGCGGAGTCAGCAACAACCGTCCCGACTACGTAAGAATGCTGAACGACATTGAAAACGGACTTGTGGGAACGGTCATAGTCAAAGACCAGAGCCGCCTTTCGAGGAACTACCTTGAAGCAGGCAGGCTTATGGATCTGGTATTTCCTGCCCACGATGTCAGGTTTATCGCTATCACAGATGCTGTTGACAGTGCACAGGGAAGCAGTGATTGGTCAGGACTGACGAACTATCTCAACGATTTTTACGCTCGCGACACATCAAAGAAGGTGCGAGCCGTACAGCGAGCAAAAGGCGAGCGCGGCGAACGTGTGGGAACGACTATAGCCTACGGATATATGAAAGACCCGAACGACCCAAAGCAGATAGTGCCAGATCCCGAAACTGCTCCCGTCATCAAGCGTATCTTTGAGATGTACTCGAGCGGCATGGGTATCAAGAGGATATGTGCGGCTCTTGAAGCAGACGAGGTACTGTCTCCGAGCGTGTATGCGTTCAACAAGACAGGAAGCCGTGCGGGAAATCCCAAGCTCGACAAGCCCTATGCATGGTCGATAAAAACAGTGAGACATATGCTCTCGAATCGGGTGTACTGCGGAGATACAGTCAACTTCAAGACCTATACCAAGTCCTACAAGCTGAAAAAACGTATCAAGAATGAGCCCGAAAATGTGCTGATATTCGAGAACACACACGAAGCTATCATTGACCGAGCCACCTTTGACTTGGTTCAGAAGCACTTTGCAGGCAGAAAACGTGCTGACAAAAGCGGCTACATGGACAAATATGCAGGCTACCTCTACTGCGCCGATTGCGGAGCAAGACTGTACCTTCAGCGCGGCAAGACTCACAATGTTTTCAGATGTAGCCGATACGAAAGCCGAAAGAGTGACTGCACAATACATTATATACGTGAGGAGCTTCTTGATGCAATCGTGCTCAAGTCTCTGAAAAAGGTAACGGCGTTTGCAAGGGAGCATTCCGAGGAATTCTACAGCATTGCGATGAGCTACGGTGAGCAGAAAGCAAGGGACACGCTCAAAGATGCAGAAAATCTGCGGAACGAGTACGAAGCAAGGATTGCACAGCTTGAAAATGCGATCAGCACGCTCTATATCGACAGAGTCACAGGCAGAGTATCTCCCGAACGTTACGACAGCCTTGCGGCAGGCTATGAGAAAGAGCAGTCCGAGCTGAAGCAGAAGCTACAGGAGCTCGATTCCCAAGTGAGCTATTTTGCAACACGTGAGAAGTGTATCAAGGACTTCATCAACAATGCCGAGAAGAATGTTGAGATATCCGAAGTGACTCCCGCGATCCTCAGAGCCTTCATAAGGAGCATTGAAGTTTACGAAAAGGCTGAGAAGCGTTCAAGAACCTGCACGAACCACATTAATATCCATTTCACATTCTCGCCCGACAAGGCAATACGCATCGACGGTACAATGCTCGAAGCTATCAGAACTCTGATACCAGCATAAAGCAAATCTCCGAGGGATGACCTCCCTCGGAGACATAAAAAAATTTAGTGTGATAAGGATAACCCGCGAAGAGAGAGCCTCCCCTTCTGCCGTTCCGTATTTGTATGCCCGCGGAATTATTCCGCGCGATTTCGGAGGCGGATAATAGCGGGACGCCGAGGGCGGCGTCCCCTACATTCCGTTAACGGCAGATTGTGCAATAACACGGCGGATAATATCTGCCCCTACTATTGCATTTTCGCGGCGAATGTGGTAGAATCATTGTGTATGTATATTTTTCAGCAAGGAGATATGACATGGATTACAAATACAAAGCCTTTATCAGCTACCGCCACCTTGAGCCCGATATGCAGGCGGCGGAGAGACTACAGAAGCTCCTCGAGAGCTATAAACCGCCGAAAAATATCGGCAAGACCAAGGAGAACTGGCGTATCTTCCGCGATGTGTCGGAGCTCCAGTCGAGCAGCGACCTCAGCGAGGACATCAAGAACGCTATCGAGACCTCCGAGTACCTTATCGTGATATGCTCGCCGAAATATACCGAGTCCAAGTGGTGTATGCAGGAGCTCACACGCTTCCGCGAGCTCCACGACGGCACGAATAAGAACATCATCACCCTCCTCGTCAGCGGCGAGCCGCAGGAGTCCTTCCCCGAGGAGCTCACCTACACCGAGATGACCACCACCAACGAGAAGGGCGAGGAGGTCAAGGTCAAGGTCGAGGTCGAGCCTCTCGCCGCGAATATCAAGGCGGACACGCTCAAGGAGTCGATGAAGAAGCTCAACACCGAGTATCTGCGTATCGCGGCTCCCCTGCTCGGGTGCGACTTCAACGACCTCTTCCAGCGCGAGAAGCGCCGCGAGGCTGCCCGCAGAAGAAGGATATTCGGCGGAGTTTCGGGCATACTCTCGCTCATCACCGTAATCAGCGTCGCCTCCGCCGTGACCATCAGCGGCAAGAACGTGCAGATAAAGAAGCAGAACAGCCAGATAAAGGAGCAGAATGAGCAGATAGCTCAGAAAAACAGCGACCTGCTCATCGAGAACGCGGGACATCTCGCGGTCGAGTCCGAGAACCTGTTCAAGGAGAACAGCCTCATCCCCGCCATTCAGAAGGCGGTAGCGGCTCTGCCCGCGGACGGCGAGGACAAGCCCGCCCTCCCCGAGGCTGAGTACGCGCTCTCCCGCGAGCTCGGTATGTTCAAGCACAGCCAGCTCACGCCCAAGCTCGCGCTCAGACACGACTGCGCGGTCGAGCAGCTCTCGTTCATGGGCGGCGGAAGATCGGTCGTATCGCAGGACGCCACGGGCGTTTACTTCTGGGACGCCGAGACGGGTGCGCTCATAAAGAAGATATCGGCGACCGACAGCGAGTTCGCCTCCGAAGCGGGCGGGAGCTCCAACAAGCTCACCGCTTATCTCGACGTCAGCCGCGACAAGACGGGCACCTACTACGAGTCCACGTCGACTCCGAGCAGTATCTCCTACGAGAACAGCTCCGTCTTCAACAAGATATACACCAATTTCGTCCACTCCGTCGATGACGACGAGCCCGGCACGGGCGGCGACGTCTACATCTACAACTCCGACAGCACCGTATGGCGTCTCGACGGCGCGACGGGCGAGGTCAAGTGGAAAGCCGCTCCCTCGGAGAAGGCGAACACCTACTACAGCGTCGAGGTCGACGAGGAGTACGTGCTCCGCCTGTATCAGGACAAAAAAGTCATGCCGAACGGGCTCTCCTTCCCGGGCAGCGACGTCTACCTCGAGCTGATAGACCGCGAAACGGGCAATGTGGTCGACGACGTGAGGGTGACCGACGCCTCGGGCGCGACCTTCGCCTTCCTCATGGACCTCTCGATACAGACCGTGCGTGACGGCGTCATCTACATATACAGCGAGAACGACAGCGCCATGAAGGCCTTCGAGATAAAGGACCACTCCGTCGAGCTCAGGAACGAGGTCGAGGTCACTGACCCGACCGCGGGCGGCGTTCACAGCGTCACCATGCAGTTCATGGACGGCGACCCGCTCATCACCTCCTGCGGCGTGCTCGCGTTCAACACCAAGACCACCTTCACCCGCTACGACAGCGAGCTCGGGGAGGCTAAGTGGAGCGCGGAGCTCCCGATAAACTATATGAGCGGCGGTATGTCCTTCCTCATTCCCGCGGCAGATTCGGGATATGACCACGACGTGCTCGCGGTACTGACGAAGCTCACACTCTCGTTCATCGACTACGAGGACGGCTCCGTCATCAAGTATATCCCCTTCGACAGCGAGGTCGTGGACGCGTCGTTCAGCCGCAACGGACTCGTGATGTTCACGGTCAGGGAGGGCGGCGAATACGTCGTCAGCCTCGGTCACTACACCACGGGCAACAGCTCCGACAACGCCGCCTACAGGGTGCAGAAGATGAACACGGCGGTTTCGCTTTGCAGCTACAGCCGCAGCAAATACGCCACCGCCGATAACTACTCCAACACCGCGTATATCCAGTACGTCGAGCAGAACCCGATGTACACCGATATCGACGCGGGCGAGTATATGTACAGGCGCGAGGTGCTCGCGGTGTCCGATGGCGGTGGCTATGCGGCAGTCTCCGCGGCGTACTACCCCGACGGCAAGTACAACGGCGGAAGCGACATAATCGACCACCTCTTCCTCTACGACATCGGCAATAAGAAGCTGACTGAGGTCGAGGCGCTCAAGAACTACGAGATCAACAGTGCCGCGTTCGTCGGCAAGGACACACTCATCGTCGACGCGAGCGAAAAGACCTCGGGCTATGCCTCGACGAGCGATGAAGTGTTCGTCGTCAACATAGCGGACGCTACAGCAAAAGCGGTCGAAAATGCTCCCTCTGCGAGCCGCAGCACCGTTAAGCTCATTTCTACTGAGGCAGGCGCGTACTACCTCGCGGACTCCGACAGGAACCTCGTGCTCGTTGCTCCCGACGGGAAGTACACCTCTTGGGCGACCGCAACCGAGGGCTCGTTCGGCTCCGACAAGCAGATAATAAACAAGCTCTGCGCCGTTTCGGGCAGCAGAGCCGCGATATACGCGCAGTTCAACAACGAGGACGGCAAGACCGCTCTCATCGTGCACGATTTCAGCCTCGGGCAGCACGTGACGCTCGAATTCGACCCCGCCGCCGACGAGGGGCTCGAGGTTCTGCGTATCTTCTGGATGAACGACGAGACCGTGGGCGTATTCTTCAGCGACCGAACTGTCGTACTCTATGACGCTTCCTCGGGCAAGCCGAGCAAGACCATAACGCTCGATGCGACAAGTCAGGAGCCCATCTCCGTGATACCGTTCACTTCGAACTCCTTCGCCGTGCTCTGCCGCGATTCGTGCCTCTACGAGATGAACGAGGACGGCTTCACGGGCAGGAGCTGCCGCCTTGAATTCGCCGACGAGAGCGGGAACGATATCCGCGAATCCGACAGCTCGAGCGCGGATAAGCTCAGCGTGCAGCCCACTATGGACGGCTTCCCCGCGTTCGTTATATGGAACGGCTCGCAGGCGTGGTACGTCGACGAGGAGTGGTTCAAGGTAAGGTACAGGATAGACGGCTTCGCGGGAGCTCCCGCTGACGGAACGACCGTCTTCATCAAGGACTCCGACCGCAATAAGATAGGCTTTTTCCCGATATATTCCACCACTGACCTGCTCGACGCCGCGAAGAAGTACCTCTCGGCCCTCGGCGAAGTGTGAAAGGACGGATAAATGAACAATAACAAGAGCCGCAAAAAGACTACGCGGCTGATATTCCTGCTCGCCGTGCTGTCGTTTCTCATCGCGACGGCGCAGGGACTGATATACTACAGCAGCTATGAGCCCTTCTTCAAGCTGCTGCTCGTGCTGCAAAACAGTATCAACGCATTCGGCTTCAAGGCGTCGGTCACGATAAAGGACACCGTCGCCTTCATCAAGGACGACCCGTCGCCCCTCCACAAGGGTATCGGCTACGCCTACTGTATCGCGGTCTTCACCGCGCCGTACTGCACGATATCGTTCATATACAAGTTCCTCGAGCGTATACTGCGCTTCATCATCTTCTTCCGCAGGAACAAGAACTGCCGACATATCGTCGTTTTCGGCTATAACAGCGACGTGCAGTCAATGCTCAAGAACAACACCTCCGACCCGAAGAAGGTCTGCGTCCACATCGTGACCGCAGAGCCCATCAACAGCGAGGAGGTCTACCGCCTCAACAAAACGGGATATATCGTGCACTCCGCGGACGTGCTCAAAGCGGGGGAAGCGGAGCTCCCCGCTCTGCTCGCCAAGACGCACATCGAGGACGCTGCGAACATCATACTCTTCGAGAGCTCGTCGATACGCAATTTCTCGCTCCTGCAACTCTTCCGCCTCTGCGAGAAGGACGCCCCGAACAGGATAAGGCTCGCGGCAGGCGCGAAGGTCTCGTGCAGGTGCGAGGAGGAGGGCATAGGCAGACTCATCGCCGAATACTACAACAGCGCTGCGGGCTCTGACGCCTGCTTCGACCTCGAGCTCGTCGGTCTGCCCGAGATGCAGATACACAAGATGTACTCCGACCACCCGCTCCACACGGTATACAGGGGCACGGATACCCCGCTCAGCGAGTGGAATGTGCACCTGCTCGCGGCGGGCTTCGGTCAGCTCGGTCAGCAGGCTGTATTGCAGGCGATGAACCTCGGCGTCGTGCACGAGAGCAACCGCATTATCATCGACGTCTTCGACTGCAATATCAAGGCGAAAAAGGCGGTCTTCCTCAATCAGCTCAGCCGCGATACCTTCGACATCACCGACGACCGCGTTACGCTCAGAAACGAAGCCGCTGACGGCGTGCTCGAGATAAACTTCTACGAGCTCAACGTCGCGCATATCGGCTTCTATGACACAGTGCGCCGCGCTCTCGACTCCGAGCCGTACACCTATGCGGTCATCGCCCTCGAGGACATCGACCTCGCAGTAAGCTGCGCCATGCAGCTCGAGGAGCTCTTCTCCGAGCGCGGACTCAGGCTCCCGATACTTATGCGTATGGACACCGACCGCCGACTCGCGGGGTATATCTCCGCGGAGGACAGCGCGCTCGCGGACGTAAGCCTCATCGACGACAGGAGCGTCGTGATAACCCTCGATATGATTATCAACCGCGCTATCGACCGAAGTGCCAAGGAATACAACCACTTCTACAACAACATCGCGCTCATTACCGCCGACGAAGCAGGCAGCGCGGACAATTCCGAGGACGACCCCGAGCAGGAGTGGAACCGCCTGAGGCTGTTCCGCCGCTCGTCAAGCAAAGCCGCCGCCTACCACGATGAGGTCAAGGACGATATCATCCCCAAGCTCGCCGCCGAAAACGGTGCAGAACTCTCCGCCAAGCTCGAGGAGCTCATCGGCAAGAACGGCTCGCTCATGAAGTATACGGGCTCGGCGTGGCAGATGATAGGCTCCGAGGAGGAGCTGCTCGACAAGCTGAAACGCGACAGCTTCGCGTACGAGCTCGCCGCTCTCGAGCACAGGCGCTGGTGCTGCTATATGGCGTCCATCGGCTGGCGCGCAGGCGAGCGCAGCGACAAGTTCCGCCGCAACCCCTGCCTCGTCACACAGCAAAAACTCATGGAGACAAAGCCCGAGATGTGCAAGTACGACCTCATGTCGCTCATGGCACGCTACAGGAAATTGCAGAAATGATAAGAGCCGTATCGGACCCGCAGGTTCGGTACGGCTTTCAGAAAAAAGACAGGAATGACAGCCAAGGAATACAGAGATCCCGAACACGAATAATATATTTCCTGAAAATGCAAATGCGGGCAGAGCATACGCTCTGTCCGCATTTTTATGTTTTCTATTCTGTACCTATATGATGGAGAATTGGGCTGCCTATAAGTATCACTATTTTCATTGGCTCATTCACTTATTTCAGCTTGCCGTAATCCTCATCGGATACAGGCTCACACCACTCCGTACTGCCGTCCTCTGCGGGGATCTCAAGTGCAAGATGTGAAAACCAACTATCAGGCGCTGCACCATGCCAGTGCTTTACTTCCGCAGGGATATTCACAACATCCCCCACATTAAGCTCCTGCGGCTCCCTGCCCCACTCCTGATAATACCCACGTCCGCCTACACATATCAGCATTTGACCGCCGCCGCTTTTTGCGTGGTGAATATGCCAATTGTTGCGGCAGGCAGGCTCAAAGGTCACATTGAAAACAGGTACCTGTTCGGTAGAGATCGGAGCAAGATAACTCTGCCCCACAAAGTAGTCACCGTAGGGATTCGGCTCTCCGATGGGGAATAATATCGTGTTTTGGTATCTGTCCCTGTCGGTAATCTCAGGTGCGTTTTCGTTCCAGATGTCCTTTGCAAGCCTGAAAACCGCCCAGCCCTTTGGCCAGCCGACGTACATAGTGGCGTGGGTGATGATCGCTGCGATCTCCTCTTTCGTGACGCCGTGCGCCTTTGCGTTCTGCAAATGATAGGCAAGGGAACTGTCAGTGATGCCTGATGCCATCAGCGACACAACAGTTATTATGCACTTGGTCTTGACGTTTATCGCCTGTTCGTTCCATACCTCACCGAAAAGCACATCGTCATTGAGATGTGCAAACATCGGTGCAAATTCGCCAAGCTGGTCTCTGCCTGCCGTCTGTACTATTTTTTCGCTCATGTTAGTGTCCTCCTTAGATTTTCTGATTTCCCGTACCCCAGACGTGCTTGTCATTGGCATTTGCAGGCTTGTTCTGTGCCATAACACCAGCCAGCGAATGGGGTACATAAGGTTCTTCAAGATAGGTTATTTCATCGTTGGCAAGTTCAAGATCAACAGCCTTTGCAGCACCCTCGATGTGGCGGAGCTTTGTTGCACCGACAACGGGAGATGTTACCTTTGTCAGCAGCCAAGCAAGGCTCACCTCGGTCATGGAAACACCGTGCTTTTCGGCGATCTCAGCCACACGCCTGATGATCACCTCGTCCTGATCCTTTGTGGCATCGTACTTGAATTTCGCGTAGCTGTCCTCCTCGGCACGTTTTGAAGTCTCACCGGGGAGTCTTGCCAGTCTGCCGCTTGCAAGAGCGCTGTATGGCGTCATAGCGATATTGTCCTCAGCGCAAAGCATAGCCATTTCACGCTCTTCCTCACGGAAAATGAGATTGTAATGTCCCTGAACGCTCACGAACCTTGCAAAGCCCTCACGCTCCGCAAGTGCATTCGCCTTTGCAAGCTGCCACGCATAGCAGTTGGAAATGCCTATATATCTTGCTTTGCCGTCCTTAACAATACGGTTCAATCCGTCCATGATGTCGTATATCGGAGTATTCCAGTCCCACATATGATAGATGTAGAGGTCAATATAGTCCATACCGAGATTTTCAAGGCTTTTGTTTATCATGCGCTCGATGTGCTGCTGACCCGTTATTCCTGCCTCAATATCCGCAGGCGTTCTCGGCAGGAATTTTGTTGCGACGACTACCTCGTCACGCTTGGCGAAGTCACGAAGTGCTCTGCCCACATACTGCTCGCTCGTTCCCGACTGATAGGCGATAGCGGTGTCGTAAAAGTTCACGCCGAGCTCGAGTCCGCGCTTGATAATTTCACGGGAATGTTCTTCGTCGATCGTCCACGAATGCTGCCCGTTCCCCGCCTCGCCGAAGCCCATACATCCCATGCAAATACGGGACACGTTCAGGTCGGAGTTTCCGAGTTTTGTGTATTTCATATCGCACCTCCCAAAAGCTGAATAACGCACTGATATATTAACTCATATATGCTGTATAGCTCGAAATCCATGTTTGCCTCTTTCATAGCGTTCAGTTGTTTTCTGTTGCGACCGTGTACGGATATACGCCGAACAGGAACGGAAAAAATACGAAGATAAAACGCTCTCTGTCAATTCGAGGAAAGAACTTGTCAAGGCAGGCTCGCACAGCACTCAGCGCAGCACTGTAAGCGGCATTGAACTCTGTAAGCCGTTCGGGGGCGGGAGTGCTCCTCCATATCGTAATGGTTCATGGCAAGCAGCTTCAAAAGCTGCTCACGCTTTTCGAGGGAATGTGCAAGAGCCATTGCTAAACCCACGGTGGTAATAGTATCATTCTCCGCAGAAAGCGCATTGACCTCCACCGCCCAGAGCTCGTATTCACGCTGCATAGCTCCCGTAACAGAACCCGAAACATCAACAGCGAGCAGCATTTCCTCTGTCACAAGATTCATTGACAGCCTGCCGCTTTCCTTGATCAGATGATCGATGAAATGCGGCTCGGCAAGACTCACAAGAATACAGTCATGCCCGATGACACCGATTGTGCCACAAGCGTCCATGTTGGCTTATCGCCGTTCATCATGCCGATCACAGTCACGGGCGTAGGGTAGAGTGCCAGCTTTGTATCAAAGCTTTTCTTCATAAGTATCACTCCTCGATAGCATCCTGACATTGTGTCATTATAGATATTATAGCACTATTCTGACACGATGTCAATATCTCGTCAGGTATTTTTCGATTTTCAGCGTTCTATACAAAGCATCGGTGTCATTATATTGCAAAACGAACAACAAAGGATATGCTTTCCGCTTATGCGGAGAACATATCCCTTATTGCTTATGTAATGATACAACTGTACATATAGATACGCTATGGGACGCGAAAAAAATTCGCGGCTCAGAACAACTGAACCGCGAATTGCGTGCGCCCGCTTGGCGCGTAACGAAAACGATTGATCATTCATATCTCAGAGCATCAACAATTTCCATTCCGGCTGCTTTAAGTGCAGGTGATATACCAAAGACTATTCCTATAAACAATGAAAAAAGTATGGCAATAAATATGATCTGTGGAGACATACTCAGATCAACGTTCAGAGCAATGTTGTATTCCCCCGCAAAATGAACAAGTAAAAGCGCTATGCATTTCATAAAGAACATTCCAAGCAGTATAGCTATAATCGAGCCAAGCAGGACTATCATTACAGATTCAACAAGGAACTGCATACTTATAGAAAAATTTGATGCT
Organism: Ruminococcus sp.; assembly: GCA_030530245.1. GTDB lineage: Bacteria > Bacillota > Clostridia > Oscillospirales > Ruminococcaceae > Ruminococcus. The sequence continues at coordinate 2 of JAUMVH010000077.1, read as the reverse complement.
CC
>JAUMVH010000076.1 GCA_030530245.1 Ruminococcus sp. | reverse complement strand
CCCGAACGAAGTTCGGGTCAATAACCGCCTGACGGCGGTTATTGAGTACACATTACTTATAGTTGCAATTATAGAGCTTAACGAAAACAAAAAGAAATAGCCGCCCCCGTCCAAAAGGCGACTATTTCTTAATTGAAATCGTTTGATGGAGGGATGAACCGCTTATCGCAGTACCCTCTTTATTTATATTATAGCATAAAATCTGAAAATGTCAAGCTATGATTTGATGAATAATATACGCATAGAAGTGAATATTCGCGAAGAAAATGAATATTTATGCAAAAGGGGTTGACAACAGTAAATAGCGGAGTATAATAGTATTATCACGATTTTTCACGCCGCAGAGGCGTTTTGAATTTCAGGAGGTATTTATCATGGCTAAAAAAGAAGTTAAAAAGGTAGTTCTCGCTTATTCGGGCGGTCTTGACACATCTATCATCATCCCGTGGCTCAAGGAAAACTACAATAACCCCGAGATAATCGCTGTTTCGGGCGACGTAGGACAGGGCACAGAGCTCGACGGACTCGAGGAGAAGGCTATCAAGACGGGCGCTTCCAAGCTCATCATCGCCGACCTCAAGGAGGAGTTCATTCAGGACTACGTTTACCCCACTGTTCAGGCGGGCGCTATCTACGAGAACAGATATATGCTCGGTACTTCCTTCGCTCGTCCCATCATCGCAAAGCGTATCGCTGAGATAGCTCTTGCCGAGGGCGCTGACGCTATCTGCCACGGCTGCACGGGCAAGGGCAACGATCAGGTAAGATTCGAGCTCGCTATCAAGGCTTTCGCTCCCGAGATGACCATCATCGCTCCGTGGAGAGAGTGGGACATCAAGTCGCGCGATCAGGAGATCGACTACGCGGAGGCTCACAATATCCCCCTCAAGATAAGCCGTGAGACAAACTACTCCAAGGACAAGAACATCTGGCACCTCTCTCACGAGGGCCTCGACCTCGAGGACCCCGCAAACGAGCCTCAGTACGAGAAGAAGGGCTTCCTCGAGATGGGCGTATCTCCCATTGACGCTCCCGACAAGCCTACATATATCACTATCCACTTCGAGAAGGGCGTGCCCACTCAGCTCGACGGCAAGACCCTCAATGGCGTTGAGATGGTATCCGCGCTCAACAAGCTCGGCGGCGAGAACGGTATCGGTCTTGCGGACCTCGTTGAGAACCGTCTCGTTGGTATGAAGTCAAGAGGCGTTTACGAGACTCCCGGCGGCGCTATCCTTTACCACGCTCACGAGGTTCTCGAGACTATCACCCTCGACAAGGAGACAGCCCGCATCAAGCAGTACCTCGGCATCAAGTTTGCCGATATCGTATACAACGGTCAGTGGTTCACACCTCTCCGCGAGGCTCTCAGCGCTTTCGTAAGCAAGACTCAGGAGACCGTTACAGGCGACGTTAAGCTCAAGCTCTACAAGGGCAACATCATCAATGCAGGCGTAACATCGCCCTACACCCTCTACGACGAGGAAGTGGCTACCTTCGACGAGGACGAGGTCTACAATCAGGCTGACGCGGCAGGCTTCATCAACCTGTTCGGTCTGCCGATAAAGGTAAAGGCTCAGCTCGACAAGAAGAGAAACAACAAGTAATAGGAAGAAGTCCTATACGACAGATACAGGCAGGGGATAACCTCCTGCCTGTTTATGATTCATAGAAACAAATGAATGAGGGGAGCGGGGCGTATGAATAAATATATGAGTGCAGCCGCCGACGAGGCTCGCGAGGGCATACGCGCGGGTCACGGCGGACCGTTCGGGTGCGTCATCGTCAGGGACGGCGAGGTCGTCGGCAGGGGACACAACGAGGTCGTAAAGCGCAAGGACCCGACCTGCCACGGCGAGGTCATGGCGATACGCGACGCCTGCAAAAAGCTCGGCTCGTATGACCTCAGCGGCTGCGAGCTCTACACCACCGCGGAGCCCTGTCCCATGTGCGCGGGTGCGATAATGTGGGCGAATATCAGCAAGGTCTACTATGGCTGCAATATTGCCGACACCGACAGCATAGGCTTCCGCGACAAGCAGTTCTACGAGGCTCCCGAGGATATCTCCGAGGAGCTCGACCGCGGGGAGTGCCTGAAGGTGTTCGAGGAGTACGCGGCTATCAAGAACAAGAAAAAATACTGATTTGTAGGGGCGGACCCGTGTGTCCGCCCGAAAAGACGACGATTTGGCGGGCGCACACGCGGGTGCGCCCCTACAGAATGGGACGCCGAGGGCGGCGTCCCCTACAATGGTTTCATCAAACGTTAAGGAGAAATAATATGGCAGATATGATGTGGGCAGGAAGATTTTCCAAGCAGGTCGACGCGGGCGTAAATGCGTTCAACTCTTCCATTGCCTTTGACGGACGTATGTACCGCCACGATATACAGGGCAGTATCGCCCACGCTACCATGCTCGGCGACTGCGGCATAATCACCAAGGAGGACAGCCTCACCATTATCGAGGGGCTGAAAGGAATCCTCGCTGACATCGACAGCGGTGCCCTCGAGCTCGACCCCAACGCCGAGGATATCCATATGTTTGTGGAGGCGGAGCTCACAAAGCGGCTCGGCAACGTGGGAAAGAGGCTCCACACCTCGCGCTCGCGAAATGACCAGGTCGCGGTAGACCTGCGGCTCTACCTCCGCGACGAGATAGCCGAGATACAGGCTATGGTGCGCGAGCTCACCGAGACGCTCATCAAGCTCGCCAAGGAGCACACCGAGACGATAATGCCCGGATATACGCACCTCCAGCGCGCTCAGCCAATAACGCTCGCACACCACCTCATGGCTTATGTATGGATGCTCATGCGCGACATCGAGCGCTTGCAGGACGCAGGCAGGCGTATGAACTACTGCCCGCTCGGAAGCGGCGCTCTCGCGGGTACTACCTACAGGACCAACCGTCAGCAGACCTCCGACCTGCTCGGCTTCACGGCTCCCATGCCGAACAGCCTCGACGGCGTTTCCGACCGCGACTACTGCATCGAGCTCTGCTGCGCGCTGTCGCTGCTGATGACTCACCTCTCGCGCTTCTCCGAGGAGATAATCCTCTGGTGCTCGTGGGAGTTCAAGTTCATCGAGCTCGACGACGCCTTCGCTACGGGAAGCTCGATAATGCCGCAGAAGAAAAACCCCGACGTCACGGAGCTTATCCGCGGCAAGACGGGACGTGTCAACGGCGACCTTGTGACCCTCCTCACGATGATGAAGGGGCTCCCGCTCGCGTACAACAAGGATATGCAGGAGGACAAGGAGGCTATCTTCGACGCGGTCGACAACGTAAAGCTTTGCGTCAGGACATTCACTCCCATGCTCGCGACCATGCGCGTGCTGAAGGATAATATGCGCAATGCCGCCGCCCGCGGCTTCATCAACGCCACCGACTGCGCTGACTACCTCGTCAAGAAGGGTATGCCCTTCCGCGACGCCTACAAGATAACGGGCACGCTCGTGGCTCAGTGCATAGAGAAGGGCGTGACGCTCGAGACTCTGCCGCTCGAAAGCTACAAGGCGATGACCGACCTCTTCGCCGAGGACGTATACGAGGCGATAAGCCTCGACACCTGCGTGCGCGAGAGAAAGTCCGAGGGCGGACCGTCTCCCGAGGAGGTAGGCAGGCAGATAGCTCTCGCGGAGCAGAGACTTGCGGAGCTCGGATAAGCCATGAAGAAAAAGGACCTTATTTTCACATTCGGACTCACCCTGTTCATGGGCATACTGTGGGTAGCGGGCGAGGTCGTGATGGGGCTGTGGATAGCCGCTCCCACGTGGGTGCATATCACGTGGTTCGCGGGGATAGTGGTGGTCACGCTGACAGTGAGCGTGGTGCACTCGCTCATGGAGGACGAATACGCGGAGGAACACCGCGACCCCAAGCGTGAGAAGTACGAGCGCAAGGTGAACAAACGCAAATAATTGGCTTGGGACGTCGAGGACGCCGTCCCCTACAAAAGCTGTCAGAAGTCGACAGTTGTAGGGGCTGGCGTCCCCGACAGCCCGTTCAATATAATTAGGCTAACGCATTAACGATAAGGAGGTAATAGAAATGTCTGTAAAGGTTTACATAGACGGTCAGGAGGGCACCACGGGTCTCAAGATACTCGAGAGATTCGAGGGCAGAAACGACATCGAGATAGTGAAGATAAGCGAGGAGCTCAGAAAAGACCCCGCCGAGCGTGCCCGCCTCATCAACAGCGCGGACTACGTGTTCCTCTGCCTGCCCGACGACGCCTCGCGCGAGGCTGTGTCGTTCATCGGCAAGGACAACGACCACGTCCGCATAATCGATGCTTCCACGGCTCACAGGACGAATCCCGAATGGGCTTACGGCTTCCCCGAGCTGTCGGCGGCTCACCGCGAGAAGATACGCACATCTAACAGAGTCGCAGTCCCCGGCTGCTACGCGAGCGGCTTCAATTCGATAGTTTACCCGCTCGTTGCGAACGGCATTATCCCCGCAGACTACCCCGTTTTCGCCTATGCGACCTCGGGCTACAGCGGAGCAGGCAAGAAGGCTATCGCCGTGTACGAGGGCGATGACAAGCCGTTTGAGTTCAATAGTCCCCGCCAGTATGCGCTTTCGCAGGCGCACAAGCACCTCCCCGAGATGCAGGCGATATCGGGTCTGACCTACAAGCCGATGTTCAACCCCATGGTGTGTGACTATTTCAGCGGCATGGTGGTTAGCGTGCCGATACAGACGAGGACGCTCCCCAAGGCTTACACTCCCGCGGAGATACACGCCATGTATGCAAAGCACTACGAGGGCGCGAAGCTCGTCGAGGTAATGCCGCTGATGAGCGCGGACGAGCAGAAGAGCTTCTTCCTCGCGTCGAATACCCTCAGCGGACAGAACAAGCTTCAGGTGTTCGTATTCGGAAGCGACGAGCAGATACTGCTCTGCGCACGCCTCGACAACCTCGGCAAGGGCGCAAGCGGCGCGGCTGTACAGTGCCTGAACATCATGATGGGAATCGACGAGACTACGGGTCTTGTCTGAGATAAAGGAGGTATCGGTGTGGAGATACGCAAGATGACTATCGACGATTACGACGACGTGTACGCGCTGTGGATGTCGAGCAGGAATATGGGCTTCAACGACGTCGACGACTCGCGCGAGGGGATAGCGAAGTACCTCAGACGCAACCCCGATACCTCGTTCGTAGCCTACAGCGGCGGAGAGCTCGCGGGAGTTATCCTCGGCGGACACGACGGACGGCGCGGCTTCATACACCACGCCTGCGTCAGGGAGTCCTGCCGCCGTCAGGGCATAGGCACAAAGCTCGTGCAGACCTGCATGGACGCCCTCAAAGCCGAGGGCATAAGCAAGGTCGCGCTCCTCGTCTTCAAGTACAACGAGACGGGCAACGGCTTCTGGGAGGCTATGGGCTTCACACTGAGGGAGGACCTCAACTACCGTAATTTAGCTCTTCGTGAGCTCATAAGGATAGATACATAAGGAGGAAAACATCATGGACCTGAAAAGAATCGGCGACGTTAAATTCGTATACGGCGGTGTTTGTGCCGCAAGAGGCTTCAAGGCGAACGGCGTTCAGTGCGGACTCGCGCACAAGCCGCTCGGAGATATGGCTGAGGCGAACGCGGCGGCAAACAACGCGCTCCCGACGGCGAAAAAGAAGAACGACCTCGCGATGATAGTCGCGGATAACGAGTGCACAGCCGCGGCAGTATACACCACGAACAAGGTCAAGGGCGCTCCCATACTCGTGACGAAGGAGCACCTTGCGGACGGCAAGGCAAGAGCCGTCATCGTCAACTCCGTCAACGCAAACACCTGCAATCCCGACGGCTACGAGAAGGCGACGAAGATGTGTCAGCTCGCGGCGGAGGCTCTCGGCATAGACGAGAAGGACGTCATTGTGGCTTCCACGGGCGTTATCGGACAGGTGCTTCCCATCGAGCCCATCGCAAGCGGTATCAAGCCGCTCGTCGAGGGTCTCAACTACGGCGGCAACAAGAGCGCTCTCGAGGCGATAATGACTACCGATACCCAGCCCAAGGAGGTAGCGGTCGAGTTCCAGCTCGGCGGCAAGACCTGCGTAATGGGCGCAATGCTCAAGGGAAGCGGCATGATACACCCGAATATGGCTACGACTCTCACGTTCATCACCACTGACGCGAACATCTCCGCGGAGATGTTACAGCGCGCGCTCAGCGACAACGTGAAGGTGACTCTAAACCGCGCGAGCGTCGACGGCGACACCTCCACGAACGATATGGTCTGCGTGATGGCTTCGGGCACTGCGGGCAACAGCGAGATAACCACCGAGGACGCGGATTTCGGCGTGTTCTCGAACGCTCTCTACAACATAATGCTCAATCTTGCTCGCATGATGGCTAAGGACGGCGAGGGCGCGACGAAGCTCATCGAGTGCGCCGTAACAGGTGCGGCTGACGAGCAGACCGCCGAGACGGTCGCCAAGTCCGTCATCTGCTCGAGCCTGCTCAAGTCCATGATATTCGGCGAGGACGCCAATGCGGGACGTATCTACTGCGCGGTAGGCTACGCGGACGCCGAGTTCGACATCAGCAAGGTCGACATAGATATGGCTTCCAAGGGCGGCAGCATAGCCCTCGGACGTCAGGGCTGCGTGACCGAGTTCGACGAGGAGGTCGCCAAGCAGGTGCTTGCCGAGGACGAGATACAGATAATCGTCTCGCTCGGCGAGGGCAGCGGCACCGCTGTATGCTGGGGCTGCGACCTCACGTATGATTATGTCAAGATAAACGGAGACTACCGCTCCTGATAATGCGTAATTCGTAATGCATAATTAATAATGAAAGCGTGATAAAAATGGAAAAGATATCAAGATAAATCGCAGATACTTATCGACGCCCTGCCGTACATTCAGAAGTACAGCAACAAGATAGTCGTTGTCAAGTACGGCGGCAACGCCATGACCAACAAGGAGCTCAAGGACGCTGTAATGACCGACATCGTGCTCCTCTCGCTCGTTGGTATCAAGGTAGTGCTCGTGCACGGCGGCGGTCCCGAGATAAGCGATATGCTGAAAAAGCTCAGTATCGAGAGCCGCTTCATCAACGGTCTGCGCTACACCGACGAGGCAACGGTCGACGTCGTGAAGATGGTGCTCGCGGGCAAGGTCAACAAGGAGCTCGTACAGCTCCTCGCCCAGCACAAGGGCAGCGCGGTGGGTCTGTGCGGTATCGACGGCGAGATGCTCGTCGCCGAGAAGAAGCTGACCGACGACGGTCAGGACCTCGGCTGGGTCGGCGAGATAACAAAGGTCAACACCAAGCCCATACTCGACGCCCTCGAAAACGGCAATATCCCCGTTATCGCGACGGTCGCCACCGACAAGGACGGCAACACCTACAATATCAACGCCGATACGGCTGCGGCTCGCATTGCGGCGGAGCTCGGTGCCGAGAATCTCATTCTCATGACCGACATCGCGGGACTTCTCCGCGACAAGGACGACCCGTCCACGCTTATCCCCGCGGTAAACGTCAGCGAGGTGCCGTATCTGAAAATGCAGGGCATAATCTCGGGCGGCATGATACCGAAGATAGACTGCTGCGTGGAGGCTGTCAGACGCGGAGTCCCGAGAGCTGTCATCATCGACGGCAGGGTGCCTCATTCTATCCTCATCGAGATACTCTCGAACGAGGGCATTGGTACACAATTCACATAATAACGCGGGCAGTTATTAAAACTTGTTAACTTGTATACAAAAAATTTACCCGCATTTTCTTAATGATTATTGATTTTACATACAAAACAGATATATAATATAATATGTAGCAGTATCTGTTTTGTTGGTCGCTCATGTGAGCAATAAAAGGAGAGATACTTATGAGCAGCGAAAATACCATAAAAAAATTCAACGAACACGTTATACAGTCCTACGGAAGATACCCCCTCGCTATGGAGCAGGGCTCGGGAAGGCGCTGTAAGGACGAGGACGGCAGGGAGTATATCGACTTCGGAAGCGGTATAGGTACCAACAGCCTCGGCTACTGCGACGAGAAGTGGGCTGACGCGGTGTGCGCTCAGGTGAGAACTCTCCAGCACAACTCCAATTACTACTATACAGCCGTTCAGGCTGAATTCGCGGAAAGGCTCTGCGCTGTCGCGGGCTATGACAAGGTCTTCTTCGGCAACAGCGGCGCGGAGGCTAACGAGTGCGCGATAAAGGTCGCGAGGAAGTACAGCTTCGACAAGTACGGCAAGGGCAGGCACACCATCATCACCCTCGTCAATTCCTTCCACGGCAGGACGATAGCCACGCTCTCCGCTACGGGTCAGGACGTTTTCCACAACTACTTCTTCCCATTCGTTGAGGGCTTCGTGAACGTCGAGGCGAACAATATCGACGACCTCAAAGCCAAGCTCGAGGATAAGACCGTCTGCGCGGTGATGCTCGAGTACGTGCAGGGCGAGGGCGGCGTGAACAAGCTCGATAAAGAGTTCGTGGACGCTGTGTACGAGCTCTGCGCTCCCAAGGACATACTCGTCATCGCGGACGAGATACAGACAGGCGTCGGCAGGACAGGCAAGTTCCTCGCGGGCGACCACTACGGCAAAAAGGCAGATATAACCACGCTCGCCAAGGGAATTGCGGGCGGACTCCCGATGGGAGCGTGCCTCGTGAACGAAAAGCTCGCGGGCGTGCTCACGGCGGGTACTCACGGCTCGACCTTCGGCGGCAACCCCGTCGCGTGTGCGGGCGGACTGGCAGTCCTCGACAGGATAGAGAGCGAGGGCTTCCTCGATGAGGTGTGCGCCAAGGCGGAGCACTTTAGGACAAGGCTGGAAAAATGCAGCGAGGTCGCGGGTGTGAGCGGTCTCGGACTGATGATAGGAATTACTCTTAAATCGAAAAAAGCGGCAGATGTTGCAAGGGCGGCTCTCGATAAGGGTCTGCTCGTGCTGACGGCAAAGGAAAAGGTAAGGCTCCTCCCGCCGCTAACTATTGAGGTCAGTGAGATAGACGCAGGTCTCGACCTGCTGTTTGAGATACTGGAGGAATGATCCATGGAGCTGATGATCTCCGTAAAGGGTAGCAAGTATACGGTTACCGACAAGAAGCAGCAACGGCTTCTGTACACTGTCAAGAAGAAAACCTTCGGGGGCGGGAGATACCTGCTTCTCGATGCGAGCAACTATCAGCTGTATACGATAGTGCAGACGAGCGACGACAGAAAGCCGACATTTTCAATTACTCACAACGACGTTTCAATACTGAAGCTTGAGTGCAAGTCGCTCTTCCTCGACCCGACTATAAATGTCGACGGAAAGGATACCGCAGGCACTCCCATCAAGTACAACATCGCGAGCAAGGACCACAGGGATTTCCAGCTTTTCAGGGACGACTTGAATGTGGGAAGGCTGGTAGTCCATACCACCGTAAGCGGCGACCTGCAATACGAGATCACCATAGAGGATAAGGTCTTTGACGACTATATACCGCTCTTCGCCGTCGCGATCGACCTGACCTTCGGCGACATGAACAAGGGCAAATAACGGACTGAAAGGAAATACACAATATGAAACACTTACTTAAGATGCTCGACCTGAGCACCGAAGAGATAACGGAGATACTCGACCTCGCCGACCAGCTCAAGTACGAGCTCAAGCACGGTATCCCGCACCCCCACCTCAAGGGCAAGACCCTCGGAATGATATTCCAGAAGGCTTCCACGCGCACGAGAGTGTCGTTTGAGACGGGTATGTACCAGCTCGGCGGCTATCCGCTGTTTCTCTCGTCGAACGACCTCCAGATAGGACGCGGCGAGCCCGTACAGGATACCGCACGCGTGCTCTCGCGCTACCTCAGCGGCATAATGATACGCACCTTCGAGCAGAAGGAGGTCGAGGACCTCGCGAAGTACGGCAATATCCCGATAATCAACGGTCTGACGGACTTCTGCCACCCCTGTCAGGTGCTCGCCGACCTCATGACGATACGTGAGTTCAAGGGCAAGCTCGCAGGGCTGAAGATGTGCTTCATCGGCGACGGCAACAATATGGCGAATTCCCTCATCGTAGGCGGACTCAAGACGGGTATGAGCGTGTCTATCGCCTGCCCGAAGGACTATCAGCCGCCCAAGGAGATACTCGACTTCGCGGCACAGTACGGCGACAAGTTCGAGATGACCGAGTCGCCCGCTCAGGCGGCAAAGGACGCGGACGTGCTCCTCACGGACGTATGGGCTTCCATGGGTCAGGAGGACGAGGCTGAAAAGCGCAGGAAGGCGTTCGCGGGCTATCAGATAAACGATGATATCATGGCGCTCGCGAAGGCGGACGCGATGGTGCTCCACTGCCTGCCCGCTCACCGCGAGGAGGAGATAACCGAGAAGGTGTTCGAGGAGCACGCGAAGGAAATCTTCGAGGAGGCAGAGAACCGTCTCCACGCGCAGAAGGCTGTAATGGTAAAGCTGATGGCGTAAGTCTACATAAAGAAAACGGACATCGCGAGATGTCCGTTTTTTATCCGCGAATATCGTCGATTATCGCGCGGAGGTGGAGTATCTGCTCATTTGTCAGCCCTTCAACGTCAAGGGTTGGCTTGTCATTCAGCCCGAGGAGATAGTCAGTGCTGACGGAAAAGGTCTCGGCGATACGAATGAGCATATCTATAGACGGCTGTATATAGCCGCTTTCCCAGTTGCTGATACATTGCTTTGTAACACAAATGCGCTTGCCGAATTCGACTTGATTTATTCCGAGCGAATTTCTGAGCTCCTTAATGCGTTCATAAAACATAGCCGCACTTCCTTAGTCAATTTTTACAATACTATTGTAAACTAACGCTTGACAATTATGAAATACTATGGTACAATAATATTTGACGGAAGCGGTTCCGAATATACGAAAAAGGGTGATAATTTATGGGAATTCAACTTGAAAGCTGTAAAAAATGTGGCGCTATGTCTTATTTGGAAAATGGACTTTGCGCAAAATGCAGGGAAGATCAAGCGCCATCGATAGAGGCTCTTTCAAATGGAATTTATAAGGCTTCAAAAGATGCGAACGCTGCGCCGTATCCCGAGATCTGGATGTATGTATTGTCGGTATTTTTCCCGATTTTGCAATACATATTAATGGGCGTGTATGTGTCCAAAGGGGATACAAGCACAGCTTGGTCTCTTTGGTGGAAGCCTGCCATAGGACAGGCTATAATTTATGTAATAGCAGGAATAATCTTAGCTTCTATGTAAAATCAAGGCAGTCTTCGGACTGCCTTTTTATTGACAAACCGCCTGAAAAATGCTATCATTTTCTTCGAGGTGATACTATGGAAAACACGATAATCGGCGTTATAGGAGCCGCCGCGGGGCTCGTTGGACTGGTGATGTTCGTGCGGGCACTTGTGTTCAGACTTGGAGGCGCGGAGGCAGTCGGGCGCGTGCTGTCGGCTCGTCAGGACGCGAAGGGGCGGTATATTCATAGGGTGGCGTATCAAGTCGGAGGCGAGGAGGTCGTCAGCGAGGACAGCGAAGCCTACGAGCGACCGCTCGACAGCGGGGTGGAGCTCCCGCTGATATACAGCAGGCGCGAGCCGAAGCGCTGTAAATCGCGCCGCGAGGTCACTCTCGGACTCATAGGATTCGGACTTTTAGCCCTTATGGGAGCGGTATTTGTGCTGCGTTTTCTTGTTATCTGACAAATTGCACAAAATAAGCGCGAAATTGGCTCGAATCTTTGACTTGACAAAGCCGATGTAGGGTGATATAATAATAAAGCTGACCCGCTAAGAGGGGAAGCGAACGGCATCTTGAAAATTGAACAATGCTAAGAAAAAAGTAACGACCCTTGAGATTCCTTTGAATAAAAGGAAGAAACTCAAGTAAAGAGTAAAAAATGCGCAGTAATAACGCAAGCGTTATTGAAAAAGGATCAGATA
>JAUMVH010000075.1 GCA_030530245.1 Ruminococcus sp. | reverse complement strand
GATGATAACGCTCGACGACGGCTACTACAACAATCTCACGTACCTGCTGCCGCTGCTCGAGAAGTACGATATGACGGCGGTGATATCGGTCGTGGGGACATATACCGACAACGACGCCGCCTGTGACCCGCATATCCCGTGCTACTCGTACCTGACTTGGGACGACATCGCGCTGCTGGCGGGCTCGGGCAGGGTGGAGTTCGGCAACCACACCTACGATATGCACTCGCTCTACAGCGGGCGCACGGGCTGCACACGCAGGAGCGGCGAATCCGAGGAGGAGTACCGACAGGCGCTCGGCGAGGACATCGCCCGCCTGCAATATGAGTTTGCGGCGAATATCGGCATAGCTCCGCGCGTGTTCACCTACCCGTTCGGAGCCGTCAGCCGCGAGAGCCTGCCCGTCATACGCGAGAACGGCTTCCTGATGACGCTGACCTGCCGTGAGCGCCCGAACTATATCACGCGCGACCCCGACTGCCTCTACGGCATAGGGCGCTACAACAGGAACGGGCTGCTCTCGACAGCCGAGTTTATGCGGAAAATAACGGAGGAATAAAAAATCGCAGGGCATTTAGGTTGCTTCCCCTTAGCTGAAAAGGCGGGCTACCGTGTCGTAAGCTTACGGCTTATGCACGGTAACTGCGAATCGGCTGAAGGGACACCCTTTGCCCTGCGATTTTTGCGATATCTGCTATATTGTTATCGGATCCTCGCCGTAGTTGGCGGGACGTGTCGTGGTCTCTTGGCTGCTTTCGCTGCTGCTCTCGGAGCGGCTGCTGCTGCCGCCGTCGGAGGGCGTGAGCATCCACGAATTCTGAGCCTTGTAGCGCCCGATGAAGTCGCCGTAGAAGTCGTCGAAGCTCTCCATGCCCATCGAGTGCCAGAACCAGTCGTATTTGGGGTCGTTGTACTTATCGAACTCCTCGGGCACCTCGCCTGTCTGCTCGTACTCGTCCACGTACTCCTGCGCGTGCTCCGAGAACGTCATCATGTCGCTGTACGGACCGCTGAGGAATATGAGCGAGAAGAGGAGGGCTGCTATCATAAATACCGACACGATGACGCCGGTTATCGCGAAGCCCTTGCCGTCCTTGCGAGCGGCGAGGGATATGATACCGAAGACGAGGGCGCTCACCGACAACAGCAGCAGAAAAACGGTGACTGCGGGATATATCGTGCAGCAGCAGAGCAGCACGGGGATAAGGCTGAACACGAACGACATTATCGCGAGAGTCAGCTGTTTGGGCTTTTTCTCGGGCAGTCTGTAGTAGTTTACACCGCCGCTATTCTGCGGTTCCTGTGGGTTCATATCAATATCCTCCTAAGTCTGCCGTCTCTTCAAACAGCTCACTCATCATCGAAATACCGAGTTTTCCTGCGATAAGAAATGCGGCTGCGAATATGAGTATGCATACCGACACGGCTATCATTCTATTTACGGGAGCCGTATCGTCGCCCTCGCATTTCTTTGCTGCGCCCGTTATCATAAGTCCGAGCACGATACATATGGGGAAGAGCAGGAATGAAGTCGCACAGCTCCCGACGATGCCGACAATGAGCAGTATCCCGAACGCCTTTCCCGCTTTCAGCTGGGCGGGCGAGGTACGCTGCGTCTCGGCGGGACGGTCATAGGTCCTGCCGTTGAAGATGGTCGACTGCACGGGGCGTTCCTGTCTCGGAGCTGCCGCGGGCTTGTACTGCTGCATATGCGGCTTCGGGTACGGCGAGGTGTTGCGCGGCGAGGTCCGCTGAGCGGCGGAGGGGCTTGTCCTCGGAGTATTATTATACGCAGAGGACATATGTCTGTCATCGGTCTCGTGGTACTGTCCCTCCTCGCAGAGATGATCCGCGTGGGAGGCTCCGCGCCGCTTGGCGTCCCTTATGTCGTCGACGACGTCGTAGTCCATCTCGTCGACCATATTGTATGATGATTCGTCTATCGTTCTTCTATCTCCGAACATACCGTTTCACGTCCTTTCGGTGGGAGAGTGTGTCAAAAGTTTGTTTCCCATGTCCAGCTGCGTATCTCGAGCTCTTCGAGGTTGTAGGGAGTTTTCTGGTATACGCAGTAGTTTATCCAGTTCGAGAACATCAGATTCGCCGTACATCTCCACGAGAATAGGGGAGTTGCGGTCGGGTCGTCGTTCGGGAAATAGTTATAGGGGAGCTGTATATCCAGCCCCTTGTCCTTGTCGCGGAAGTACTCCGAGGCGATGGTGTCGCGGTCGTACTCCGAGTGACCCGTGATGAAGTACTGTCTGCCGTTCTTGTTGGCGACTATGTGCACGCCCGACATCTCCGAGGAGGTCAGTATCTCGAGCTGCTCTATCTTTTCTATGTCCTCGCGGCGCACCTCGGTATTGCGGCTGTGCGGCACGTAGAATATATCGTCGAAGCCGCGAAGGAGCTGGCGGTTCTCTACCTCGACCCTGTGCGGGAATATGCCGAACATCTTCTGCCCGAGCGGATACTTCGGCACGCCGAAGTGGTAGTACAGTCCCGCCTGCGCTGCCCAGCAGATGTACATCGTCGAGAATACGTGCGTTTTCGACCACTCAAAGATAGTGGTTATCTCGTCCCAGTAGTCGACCTGCTCGTATTCGAGGAGCTCGACGGGCGCGCCCGTGACTATCATACCGTCGTAGCGGTCGTTTTTTATCTCGTCGAAGGTCTTGTAGAAGGCTTCGAGGTGGTGGTGGGAGGTGTTGCGCGAAACGTGCGACGCCATCTGGAGCAGGTCGATGTCGACCTGAAGGGGAGTGTTGCTCAGCAGTCGCAGGAGCTGGCACTCCGTCTCTATTTTTTTCGGCATGATGTTGAGGATTATGACCTTCAGCGGACGTATGTCCTGATGCTCGGCTCTCTCCTTCGACATCACGAATATGTTTTCTTCTCCGAGCGTTTTGAATGCGGGGAGCTCAGATGAGATACGGATAGGCATTCTGACCGCTCCTTTCTGTTGTTAGTTTTTGCAGTTTTCGCAGCCTCCGAGGAAGCTGTCGACGTCCTCGCAGACATTGCTGCCCTCCGCGATGAAGCGGAGCTTTACGAGGCTGCCGAGCTTCGCGGGCTCGGGGAGCTCGAAGACCATCGTCTCAATGCCCTTCATGGCACTTTTGAGCATGACCGAGCGGACAAGCCCGTCGCAGAGCATGAGGTCGCCGCCGTCGTCGTAGTCGTAAACGACGGTGCGCTCGGCTTCGTAGGCGTAGGCGATGAAGCCTATGGCGCTGCCGCCGTCGAGAGCCTCGGTTATGTGCACGTTATTGATACCTGCGGCGGCGATGATGTGCTCATAGCCCGCGGAGTCGAATCTTTCCTGTATTTCGAGCATTTCAGTTCACCTTTCCGATAGCCGTTCTCAGTGCGCGGAGCTCCTCGGCTGTGAGCTCGCGCCACGTCCCAGGCTTGAGCATACCGAGCTTCACGGGACCTATGCTGATACGGCGCAGTCTCGCGACCTCGAGCCCCACCGCCTCGCACATTTTGCGTATCTGACGGTTCCTGCCCTCTTTTATGGTGATGAGCAGAACGACTCTGCCCTGTTCCTTCTCCTTCACGACAACGCTCGCGGGGAGGGTCTTCTTGCCCTCGATGTCCACGCCCTCGGAGAGCTGTACGAGCTGGTCGTCGCTGATATCGGGGCGAACCGTTACCCTGTACGTCTTCGAGACGTGTCTGCTCGGGTGCATAATGCTGTTGGCGAAGTCGCCGTCGTTGGTGAAGAGGAGCAGCCCCTCGGAGTTGCGGTCGAGCCTGCCTATTGGGTAGACGCGCTCCTCGACTCCGTCGAGCAGGTCCATAACGCAGCGGCGGTCGAGCTCGTCAGAGACGGTCGTGACGTAGCCGCGCGGCTTGTTCATCATTATGTACAGCAGATTCTTCTTGCGGGGCATATATATGCGCTCGCCGTCGATGGTGATGATGTCCTTGAATCCGCACTTGTCGCCGAGCTTGACGGGGTGACCGTTGAGCTTGACCCTGCTCTGCGATATGAGCTCCTCAGCCTTTCGGCGCGAGCAGTGACCGCTGTCGGCTATCATTTTCTGAATCCGTATCTTTTCCACATTATCTCCTCTTTCACTTCTTTGAAAAAAGACCGCTGAACAGCTTCTTTTTAGTTTTGACCTCGGCGCTTTTGTAGGGAGCGTCCTCCTCGGCGCACAGAGGGATACGTCTTATCTCGCGTCCGCCGCAGCCGATACTGAGCTCGCCGAGCTCGTCGCCCGCCTTTACGGGCGCGTACACGAACGGCGCTGAGATGACGGTATATGTGAGTTCGTCCGCACCCGCTCCGAGCACGGTTATCGGCTCGGGCGGAGCGTCGATACGAACGTGTATGCTATCGTTTTCGCTCCCGACGAGGGGGAGCGTGATATCCTGCGGCAACTCGGGCTCGACCGTGTGCACCTGCCCGAACGCGTAGTCGTACATAGCCATGTGGTCGTCCCAGTCGCTGCGGTCGTTGAGCGTGACGCAGACGAGGTTCTTGCCGTCGCGCTCACAGGCAGAGACGAGACAGCGCCCCGCCTCGTCGGTGAAGCCCGTTTTTACGCCGTAGGTGCCGCTGTACATCGACAGGAGCTTGTTTGTGTTGCGAAGCCAGCGCGTGTACGGCGGGTTGCCGAACTCTACCTTAATACTGTCGGACGAGCATATATCGCGGAATACGCGGTTCCTCAGCGCCTCCGACGCGAGCAGAGCCATATCGTAGGCGGACGAGCCGTGCCCCACGCCCTCGAGTCCCGACGGCGTGACGAAGTAGGTCTTCGTGAGCCCGAGCTCCTGTGCGCGGGCGTTCATGAGCTCCGCGAACTTTTCGTTGCTTCCCGCGATACGGACTGCGGCTGCATTCGCGGCGTCGTTGCCCGAGGGCAGGAGCATACCGCAGCAGAGCGCGTACTTCGTGACGATGTCACCCTCCTGCAAACCCATAGACGAGCCCTCGACGTGTATCGCGTCGCTGTCGACGACGAAGGGCTCGTACAGGTCGCCGCTCTCGATACAGAGCAGGGCTGACATTATCTTGGTAGTGCTCGCCATGGGGAGCTTCTCGCCGCTGTTTCGCGAGTAGACAATCTCGCCCGTATCGGCAGATACCACCACTGCCGCCTTAGCCGCGACCTCGGGAGCCTCCTCCGCGTGCGCGACAGGAAAATGCAGTCCCGCTGTCAGCAGGACCGCAGAAATTACGGATATTATCCTTTTCATACGCATACCTCCGCAGTACAGAATTAGCTGATAAAGCATATGCGCGGATCGGGCGATATATGAATCAGTCGCTGATGATGACGTCGCCGTCCTCGTCGTCGCCGCCGCCGTTTCTCTTTGCGAGAAAGTCCTGTACCTTCTCGATGAGAGAGGGTACGGAGTTGATAGCGCTCGAAATGGGGTCGTTGGTAGTCTCCATGCCTATCATTTTAGCCTCGCCGTTAGGCGATATAACGAGGAAGCCCTCGGGCTTAATGCTCACGCCTGCGCCCGCACCGCCGCCGAAGAGGTCCTTGTCGTACTTCGAGGGCAGGTCGGAGCCGCCAGAAGCGAAGCCGTAGGATATCTTTGAAACGGGTATGATGGTAGTGCCGTCCGCGAGGGCGAGAGGCTCGCCGATTATAGCGTTCACGTCAGCCATTTCCCTTATCTTGTCGATAGAGATACCGAGTATTTCGTGTACGGGTGTCTTCTTGTTATCCATAGTTATTCCTCATTTCTGCCTTGCGGCTGCTTTTCTTAATTTTCTTTCCAGCAAAATGCCGGGGATAAAAAATCTGAACAGGTATGTCAGCAGGAGACCGACTCCTGCAATAACAGCGGTAATAGGGCGGAACTTTATCTTTCCCGCCGCGTCCCAGCGCGGTTTGTCGACCGCGAAGCCGGGATTTACGTCGATGGTCTTGAGCTTGACGTTGAACAGCACGCTTATCCACGCGATGATGTTGTAGAGGGCGCCGCTTATCCTGCCGTAGTTGAGCGCGCACTTGTAGGCGTCCTCATTGGCGATGATGAAGTCGATATACAGCTCGTAGACCTTCACGCCCTTGAATATCTTCAGTATCGGGCGGTCAGCCGCACGCACTATATCGAGCACGAACTCTATCTTCTCGCTTAGCGTTTTCGGCGGCTTGTCCTTTTTCTTCTTCTTTTTCCCCGAGCTCTCCTCCTCTTCGCCTAACGGCTCGTCGATATCGTCGAAGCTGTCGACGGTCGGCGGAGAGTCCGCCGTTTCGGGCTCGACCTCCATGGCGTGCTGAGGCGGCTTCTCCTCGGGAGCAGTCACGCTCTCGGCGGGAGGCTCGCTCACAGTCTCGGCGGGCGGAGGCTCATACGGCTCGGGAGCATTCGCGGCATCAGCCGCTTCCTCCTTGGCTTTTTTCTTCTCGTCGCGCTTTTTCTTCCATTTCAGCACCAGCGGGACGAGCCCCTTCTTGTCGGAGTTGTACAGCAGTATCAGCGAATAGTGCGCGCTGTAGGTGAGCTTGCCGTCGATGTAGCTGACGGCTCCCCGTATCGGCAGACACAGTATCAGCACGATAATGCCCAAAACGGCAAGAAGTATCCACAGCAGAATTTTCAGTACGATCATTCCTGCCGCTCCTTTCGTTTGGTTTATTCGGTAAGTCCCACCGAATCCTCCTCCTCGGGAGTATCCGCGGGAGTTTCAGCGACCGTCTCGGTCTCTTCATCCTCGGGAGCCTTCTGCGGCGTACTCTCGCCGAATTCGAGCGGGAGCTGATCGTCCTCGAGCGGGTCGCCCGTCCTGCCGCCGATGGGCGGGAGCTCGTCAATGGAGCTGAGCCCGAATGTGCGCAGGAAAACGGGAGTCGTCCTGTATACGATAGGCTTGCCGGGGACGTCGAGACGCCCCGCCTCCTCGACGAGACCCTTCTCCACGAGGTTGTTGACGACAGACGAGCTGTCGACGCCTCTTACATTTTCAACGAAGCTCTTCGATACGGGCTGATTGTAGGCGATGATGGTCAGCGCCTCCATAGCCGCGTTCGAGAGCGGGGTATTCTTCTTTGTTTCGAGGACAGCGCGGATATTCGGCGCATATTCCTCGCGGGTGCACATCTGATAGCTGCTGTCGAGCTTCTTTATGCAGATACCGCTCCCGCAGTCGTCGTAGCGCTCGTTCAGCAGCCTTATCAGCTGCGGCAGCGTACCCACGTCGATACCGCTTGCCTGAGAAAGACGATAGAGCTCGACGGGCTCGCCGCTTGCGAAGAGGATAGCCTCTATTGCGCCGAGTTTCTCTTTGATCTCCATTTTTTGCGTCCCTCTCTTTCCATTTCGCCCTTGAAGAAGATGATGGTGTTGTCCTCGCTGATGGTGATGCGTCCGAAGCGCGTCAGCTCGAGCACTGCGAGGAAGGTCGCCACTCTTGCGGAGCGGTCGGTCACGCCTTCATAGAGCTTGTCCATATATACCTCGCCTGTCGTGTAAAGCTCGCGCAGGATATGCACGACCTTCGTGAGCACAGGCACTATTCTCCGCTTGACTACAGAGTTTATCTTGCTCTCGATATGCAGCCTCTGCGTATCGGGGCGCATTTTCTTGTTCGATATTGCGGAGTACGCCTGCACGAGCCTCTCGGGCTCATGGACGAGCGTGTAGGTCATGTCCGCCTCTATCTCCATCGGTTCACGCACGAAGATGTCGCCGCCGATATTGCGGTCCGCGAGAGCTCTTGCAGCTTCCTTGCACAGCGACAGCTCGATGAGCGCGCCCTCGAGCTCCTTCTTCATCTGCTCGGCTTCCTCGGGCTGAGGCAGAAGCGCCGCCGTCTTGATGTAGACGAGCCTTGCCGCCATTTCGAGGAATTCGCCCGCGAGCTCGAGGTCCTGCTTGTGGCACTCCTCGATGAACAGCAGGTACTGCTCGAGGAGCTTGGATATCTCGATGTCGCATATATTGAGCTTATGCTTGGTAATGAGTGCGAGCAGGACGTCGAGCGGACCCTCGTAGACGTCGAGCTTGTAGGTTATCGTCTCCATCAGTAGCCCCACCTGAGCTTGGGTATCCACTTAACGCAGTCCCACAGTAAGTCAGCGACGAAGCTACGGGCGTAGTAGAGCGGGTTCAGGCGCGAGGGGATATAGGTTATGCCGATGATAACGATGAAGAATATCATTGATATCTCGCGCTGATGCTGGTGGAACCAGCGGTCTACCTTCGCGGGTGTGAAGTAGCTGAGCACGTTGTAGCCGTCGAGCGGCGGGATAGGTATCAGGTTGAAGATGGCAAGACCGATGTTGACCTGAAAGAGGTACTGCAAGAGCATGATCACGCAGCTCATCGGAGTTATAGCGGAGCTTATCGCGGCTTCGTAGCCTGTTTCGGTGCACAGCAGTATCGCGTACACGAGGGCTGACACGAAAGCAGCCAGTATGTTCGATACGGGACCCGCGAGCGCCGTCAGAGCAATACCCGCGCGGAATTTCTTCATGCGGACGGGATTTATCGGTACGGGCTTAGCCCAGCCGAAGCCCGTCAGCACCATGAGTATGCTTCCGACGGGGTCGAAGTGGTCCATAGGGTTGAGGCTTATCCTTCCCGCGCGCTCGGCGGTATCGTCCCCGAACCACTTGGCAACGAGGGCATGGGCGCTCTCGTGTATCGGTATAACGAGGAGCAAGGTCAGCGTTCTCGCGAAAAAGCGTAAAATAATTTCGAGATCCATAATTATCCTTCCATTAGCAGAAAATACAAATATCCATTCTCCAGTATACCACATTTTAAGGTACATTTCAAGTAAAATAATAAAAAATCAGGTCGATAAAAAATTTTTGAGATTTTTTTCAAAAAAGGCTTGCATTTTTCTGAAGGATATGATATAATAGTCACGTTGCTTAATTTGAAGCTAAGATCAATAAGGAGGTGCAGCCTGATGGCAAAATGTGATATCTGCGGAAAGGGAGTTACTTTCGGTATAAAGGTTTCCCACTCACACAGACGTACAAACAGAACATGGAAGCCTAATGTAAAGCGTGTTAAGGCTATCGTCAAGGGTACTCCTTGTCATATCTACGCTTGTTCAAGATGCCTGCGTTCGGGTAAGGTTGAAAGAGCTAACTAATTGTACTTATGTGAGCATGAGCGTTCCAGACGGGACGCTCTTTTCATTTTTCGGCGATAAATGCGCATTGCAGCGGCAATGCGCATTTTTGCTGCCCTAATATAATTGTATATTTATCCAAATAATTTACGGGGAGTATTTGATTGTTGTTCATTCTTCGTATTGACGTTTTAACCAATATTTTGATATAATATATGTGTATTCTGCAAAATTGCAGGTATTATTTAATCAATGGAGGTTTATATGAGCAGCAGATTCAAAAAAGGGCTTTCAGCCCTGTTGGCTGTCGTTTCCGTCGTGTCGACGGGACAGTTCCACGCGGGCTGTGCCGCAGCTGCCGAGGCGATCAATGAAGCAGCTTCAAAGATCACGGGCGGCGATGTGAACGGCGACGGCAAGGTCAACGACGCCGATGTTGACGCGGTAACGGCTTTCCTCGGGAAGACCGCGGCGGCAGCAGGCAAGGACTCCAAATACGATATCTACAAGGACGGCGCGGTAGACGCGCGCGACCTCCTCGCGGTAAGTCAGCTTGCGGGCGGACTCGCTCCCGTGAAGCCCGAGAATGAGGCTTCGGGCGACACTGTGAAGATAGAGGTCGGCGACGCTGAGTGCGTGCCCGGCGAGCAGGTGTCCATCGACGTCAATATCGTCGACTGGGACCAGAATATCGGCGCGGCAGAGCTGTACCTCGACTTCGACAGCAGCCTGAAGCTCGCTGAGGTCGACTGCACGGGCAAGTATCAGTACGTTTCCGACGGCAACAAGCTCAAGCTGTTCGGTCTCACCGAGAATGCGGACGTGTACCGCGGTACGGTCGCGACGCTGAAATTCGACGTTCCCGATACGGCTTACGGCGACTACGACGTGAAGGTCAACTCCTGCGCTGTATACAATGACAGCTTTCAGACGCTGAAGCCCTCAACGAAGGTGGGTCTCATCGCGGCTGATGTCACGGAGCGTCCGCTGTATCTCGCTCCCTCATATACCAACAGCAAGTCGCTCTTCCTCACGTGGAGTATGCCCTATTGCAGCGGCGAGCTCGAGGGCTACATCGTCTTCCGCGACGGCAAGGAGATAGCCCGCGTGAAGGACTGCGAATACTACGACGAGAAGCTCGAAACGGGCAAGAAGTACCGCTACGAGGTGCAGGCTTACGGCGCGGACGGCTACCTCTCGGCGAAGTCGAAGTCTATCACCGCGGCGCCGCTGGCTCCCGTGATAAGCGCGCTCGCATTTGCGGACGGCGCAGAGGTCATCGGCGGCAAGAGCGCTGACCTCCGCGCAACAATGGAAAAGACAGTTGACGCGGCTTCGTATTCGCTCTCCTACCTCGACAGTCAGGGCAAGGAGCAGACTGTATTCAGCGGCGAGAATACCGCTGTTTCAGCCGCTGATATCCGCTGGAACCTCAAGGACATTCCGAGCGGTGAATATACGCTCACATTCAGGGTCAAGGACAAGGACGGCGCTTCCGCTGAGAAGCCGCTCACCGTGACCGTTGACACAACCCCTCCCGAGCAGGTCTTCGGCTTCGACGTGTACGAGGGCGAGAAGGAAATGAAGCTCACGTGGGGAATCGCCGCGGAGGCGAAGGTAGTCGGCTACAACCTCTACCGCAGGACCGAAACCGGTGCGTATAAGCTCCTCAAGTACATAGACAAGCGCGAGACCCTCGAGTACGTCGACAAGGACCTCGCCGAGGGCGACATCTACTTCTATATGATGTGCGCCGTTGACAAGTTCGGTCAGGAGGGTATCTACTCCGACGAGAAGTCCGCTGCCGCAAAGGGCGACGAGACCGTCCCCGAGGTGACGCTTTTCCTGCCCGAGAGCGGCAAGGTGCTCAGCCACTTTGTCACTATCTCCGTCAAGGCGGAGGACAACGTCGGCGTATCGTCCGTAGCGGGCTTCATCTCCGAGGACGACGGCAAGACGTGGAGCAAGCTCTTCGAGGGCAAGGCCTCGTCCGTGAGCTACAGCTTCGATACGACGGCTTACAAGGAGGCTAACATCAAGCTCCGTGCCGCGGCGTACGACTACGCGGGCAACGAGAGCAAGGAGCTCGTCCACATCTACGCCGTCGACAACGCAGGTCCCGCACAGGTAGTGAACGTGCGCTCGGCGGCTGTCACCGACGTGACGGCTTCCATCGCGTGGGACGACGTCCCCGACGAGGATTTCAGCTATTTCACAGCCAAGTATCACCCCACCGAGGACGCGGAGAAGGTCAGCACTGCCAATACCTCCACGACTCTCGGCGTGAACCTCTCGGGGCTCACTCCCGAGACCTCCTACACGATAGAGGTAGCGGCTGTTGACATCTACGGCAACGTGGGCACTTACTCCGAGCCGTTCACATTCGTTACCACCTCCGACACGGTGGCGCCTATCATCGCCGCCTTCGGACCCAAGCCCGATTATTTCAACAAGTCCATACCGCTCACCATTACTGCGCAGGACGATTTCAGCGTGGCTTCGGTAACGGTGCAGGCTTCGCAGTCCAACGCAAAGGACGCAAAGTGGAGCGACGCCGCTGTGATAAAGAACGAGAACGGCGGAGCTTATTTCAGCACGTCGTACGCTCTCGACCTCACGGCATACGCGGAGGGCAAGCTCTATCTGCGCGCATTCGCAGCCGACAAGTCGGGCAACAAGGGCGAGCTCTCGGCAGTGTACGAGTACGTTATCAAGCGCACTGCTCCCGCGGCACCGACGAAGTTCAGCGCTTCCTCGGACGCGAACGCTATCGAGCTCACATGGGAGCCCTACGAGGACAAGACCGAGTCCGCGTACTTCTCGCTCTACAGGAGCGACAAGGAGGACGGTGAGTATACGGCTATCCTCGAAAAGAGCAGCTCGCTCAACTA
>JAUMVH010000279.1 GCA_030530245.1 Ruminococcus sp. | reverse complement strand
AAGATCACATGGTACATCGACGGCAAGGAAGTTTGGTCGATGTCGGGCGATGTTCCCGTAACTCCCAGCAAGATAATGATGAACACATGGCCCGGTCTCACCGTTGACGACTGGCTCAAGGCTTACGACGGAAAAACTCCTCTTACCGCGCACTATCAGTGGGTGACCTACGACAAGAACGGCAAGAACGGTCAGGGTCAGCAGCAGAATCCCTGGGATAATCCTTGGCAGGACCCCAATCAGGGTCAGCAGCAGGATCCTAATCAGGGTCAGCAGAGCACAGGCATGAACAGAAACGCAACTATGGTATCTGACTTCACAACAGGCAATGCGGGCGACTTCTTCGCTTCCAGCGGCTGGACGAACGGCAAGCCCTTCGACTGCTGGTGGTACGAGCAGAACGCTCAGATAAAGAACGGTCTCCTCGAGCTCAAGATAGACCAGAAGTGGTCGAACGACTCCAATCCCGACTGGAATCCCCGCTATTCGGGCGGCGAGTTCCGCACCAACGACTTCTACCACTACGGCTACTATGAGACAGAGATGAAGGCTATCAAGTGCGACGGCGTTGTTTCCTCGTTCTTCACCTACACAGGTCCTTCCGACGTTGTTAACGGTCAGAAGAATCCGTGGGACGAGATAGATATCGAGATCCTCGGCAAGGACACAACTAAGGTACAGCTCAACTACTACCGCAACGGACAGGGCGGTCACGAGAAGATGATAGACCTCGGCTTCGACGCTTCGCAGGACTTCCACAGATACGGCTTCGACTGGCAGCCCGGCAAGATCACATGGTACATCGACGGCAAGGAAGTTTGGTCGATGCAGGGCGATATCCCCGTAACTCCCAGCAAGATAATGATGAACGCTTGGCCCGGTCTCACCGTTGACGACTGGCTCAAGGCTTACCCCGGTACAACGCCTCTCACTGCATATTATAAGTGGGTAACTTATAACAAGCAGTAACATAATATACCCGAAAAACGAAGGCTCACGCCTTCGTTTTTTCGCTGCGGCAAATAATGCACTGGACAAATCCGCCGCTTTGTGTTATAATGTTCGTAACATCATCGTTGGAGGTACATCATGAACAGCTACTCCCAGCAATATCTCGCTTCACACCTCTTCTCGCGCCGCGAGGAGGACTTTGAATACGCCTCGTTTGACCGTGAGATCGCCTTCTATGAGAGCATCTGCGCAGGCAATATCGAGCTCGTGCGCGTGTATGCCACTCCCCTGTGCAGTGAGGGCTACGGCATTCTCAGCAAGGACCCGCTCCAGAATCTCAAGTACCACTTCACCGTTTCCGCGGCTCTCATCGCGCGCTTCTGCATAAAGAGCGGCATGACTCCCGAGGAGGCGTACAGCCTCAGCGACGTCTACATAATGAAGGCTGACGAGTGCAGGACGGAGGACGCCGTCCACGCCGCACACACCGAGATGATAGAGGAGTACTCGCGCCGTATGCGTCTCGTACGCAACAGCAACATCTACTCAAAGCAGATACTGCGCGTCCTCGACTACATCAGCGAGCACCTGCACACCCGCATTATGATAAACGAAGCCGCCAAGCACCTCAATATCAGCTCGGCGTACCTCTCGCGTCTGTTCAAGGCGGAGACAGGCATGGCGTTCAGCGACTATGTCAACCGCAAGAAGATCGAGGAGGCTTCGAGCCTGCTGCGCTTCTCGGAGTACACCGACCTCGAGATAAGTACGCTGCTCTGCTTCAGCTCGCAGAGCTACTTCATCAAGATATTCAAGAAGTATATGGATATGACTCCGCGCGAGTATAAAAAGCGCTACCGCCTGCCCGAGTTCGTCTCGGAGGAGGCGGAGTAGACGGTCTGTGCTTTAACTGTTATGCCCATGTAGAAGCAATACAGGGACTTATTGAGGGAAACCCTTTTGAAAAAGGGTTCTCCCTCAAACTCCCTTCCT
>JAUMVH010000074.1 GCA_030530245.1 Ruminococcus sp. | reverse complement strand
GACCCGCTGGGACTCTGTCCCAGACCCTGCAAAGGGACGCAGTCCCTTTGAACCCGATATCGCGCTGCCGCTCGCTTTGCTCGCTCACTAAATATGAACGGCTACTCTTTTTCCGCGATTCTTAGAAAAATCCACGGCGGCTTTTGTAGGGGACGCCGCCCTCGGCGTCCCGCAGTCGCCGCAACATCTTACGGCTGCATTTTGTAGGGGCGGATATTATCCGCCCATATTCCAAACGCACAGCTCTTGCTTTTTACATAAATATGTGCTATATTATTAGTATACCGCTGAGCATACCGCTGAGCAGCCATACTCAGAGCAGTATACAATATATATTATAAATCATTTCCGAAAATTTTTCAACGATATTTTATTCCTTTACTTCACCGAAAAGAATATATCGTCATTTTCCACAAATATCATTTGTGATAATCGGTAAAAATTACAACTCACAGAAAGGAAACCAAACCGCTATGTACATCTCACTCTTCTCGGGACAGGGCTCCCAGTACCCAAATATGGGAAATGATATCCTCACAGCTTACCCCCACACGGGCGAGCTCTACGACATCGCCTCCGATATCCTCGGACACGATATGCGCAAGGTCTGCTTCGAGAGCACCCCCGAGGAGCTCGCGCAGACCATCAACGCCCAGCCAGCCGTGCTGCTGACCTCCCTCGTGTGCAATTCTGCCGCTATAAGCCGCGTCCACAAGGCGGGCATACCGTTTCATTTCGACGGCGTTGCGGGTCACTCGCTCGGCGAGTACGCCGCGCTCACGATGTCGGGCATGGTCTCGCTCGAGGACGTTTTCCGCCTCATAAAGGCGCGTGCCGAGGCTATGGACGAGGCTGCCCGCGAGAATAAGGGCGCTATGGCGGCGGTAATGAAGCTCGCTCCCGAAAAGATAGAGGAGGTCTGCGCGGGCGCAAAGAACTACGTTGCGGCAGTCAACTACAACTCCCCCATGCAGACCGTCATCGCGGGAACTCCCGAGGGCATCGACGAGGTGAGCGAGGTTTTCGCCGAAATGAAGGCGAGAGTCGTACGTCTCAACGTCGCGGGAGCCTTCCACTCGAGGCTCATGCAGTCCGCCGCAAACAAGTTCTACGAGACCGCCAAGACTATCGAGTTCAGGGCGCCGCAGGTGAAGTATTACTCCAACGTGACGGGCGGAGAGCTCACCGATTTCAGCGATATGCCGTCACTTCTCGCAAAGCACATCGTATCGCCCGTACGCTTCACATCGGAGCTTGCCGCAATGCGCTCTGACGGAGCCGACACCTTCGTCGAGTTCGGACCCGGCAAGACGCTGACGGGACTCGTCAAGAAGACGCTCACCGACGTGAGGGCGTTCAACATCGAAAATATGGAAACTCTCGAAAAGGCGGAGGAGATTTATGGATAAGTACGGACTCATCGGACACCCGCTCGGACACTCGATGTCCCCGCTCATACACGAAAAGCTCTTCGCGCTCAGCGGCATAGCCGACTACAGCTACGAGCTCATCGACATCGCGCCCGAGGAGCTCCCCGCGCGCATAGACGAGCTCAAGGAGCTGCGCGGCTTCAACATCACCATTCCGCATAAAACAGCTATTATCCCCTTCACGGACGAGCTCAGCGAGAGTGCCAAGCGCTACAACTCCGTGAACTGCATAAGCAGCAGCGGCGGACGCTTTGTCGGCTACAACACCGACTGCGACGGTTTCCTGCGCTCGGCGGAGGTGCTTCCCCTCGGCGGGAAGGTGCTGCTCGTGGGCTGCGGCGGCGTAGGGCGCATGATAGCCATTGAGGCGGCTCTGCACGGTGCGGAGCTTACCATCGCCGTTATCCCGCAGGACTTCAAGAACGCCCAGCTCGTCATGGCGGAGATACTCGCCAAGTGCAGCGGCGCGAACGTGAGGATAGTGCTCGTCAGCGACGTCAGCGAGAGCTTCGACCTGCTGATAAACGCGACCCCCGTGGGTATGTACCCCAAGACCGAGAGCTGCGCTGTCTCCGACGAGCTCATCGCGAATTCGCTCAGCTTCTTCGACGTCATCTACAACCCCACCGAGACCCTGCTGATGAAAAAGGCGCGCGCTCTCGGCAAGACCGCCGTGGGAGGAGCCTCCATGCTCGTTTATCAGGCGGTGAAGGCTCATGAATACTGGTACGGCGGCGAATTCTCCCCCGAGGACATCTCGAAGATAATCCTCGACGTGGAAGCCGAGGTCGACAAAATGAACGGTTAAAATGTAGGGGCGGACCCGCGTGTCCGCCCGATAGCGTAGGCTGTACATTGGCGGGCGGACACATAGGTCCGCCCCTACAAGGGAACAATAACCCGATATTCCGATGGATTGGAGAAGAATATGACTGTATTTCTATGCGGCTTTATGGGCTGCGGCAAAACGACCGTCGGCAAGCTCGCGGCGAAAAAGCTCGGCTGCGGCTTCTGCGACACCGACGACCTCATCGTAGAGGACCAGCAGATGTCCATTCCCGATATTTTCGCGCAGAAGGGCGAGCCCTACTTCCGAAGGGTCGAGGCGGACATCGTGAAGGGCGTCTGCGGGAAGGCGGCGGTAGTCGCCTGCGGAGGCGGCGCCATGCTCGATCCCGACACCGCTAAGGCGGCTTCCGAGGCGGGCGTGGTGGTATTTCTCGACGCCGATTTCGAGACCTGCTACGAGCGCATCTGCAACGACAAAAACCGCCCGATAGCGGCTTCCTCGACAAAGGACGAGCTCCGCGAGCGCTTCGATAAACGCCGCGTGCTCTACCTTGCGCACTCCGATGTGCAGATCGACTGCGGCGGAAGCCCGATAGAGACCGCCGACAAAATAGTCGAATCCGTAAAAAAGCTACGGTAGAAAGGCTTGGGTATGATAATCTACAACGCTGAGATATACACCATGGACGAGGGCGGAGTCATCGAAAACGGCTGGATAGAGCTCTCGGGCGGCAAGATAACAGCTCTCGGGAGCGGCTCGCCCGAGTCCGTCGGCGACGGCGACATCGACGCCAAGGGCGGCACGCTCCTGCCCGGCTTCATCGACGCCCACACCCACCTCGGCATAATCGAGGACGGGCTCGACTTCGAGGGCGACGACTGCAACGAGACCACCGACCCCTTTACCCCGCAGATGCGCGCTATCGACGGTATCAACCCCTTCGACCGCTGCTTCGAGGAGGCGCGTATGCGCGGCGTCACTGCGGCGGCTGTCTGCCCGGGGAGCGCAAACGCCTGCGGAGGCGAGATATGCGTGATAAAGACCGCGGGCAGGCGCGTCGACGATATGCTCATAAACAATGCGGGAATGAAGTTCGCGCTCGGCGAGAATCCCAAGCGCGTCTACAACGACAAGGACGAGCCCCCCGTAACGCGCATGGCTACGGCGGCGCTGATACGCGAGGGGCTCTACAAAGCCCGCCGCTACGCCCACGATATGGACAGCTACTACTCCGACAACGAAAACTACGACCCGCCCGAGTACGACGCCAAATGCGAGGCTCTGCTCCCGCTGCTCGACCGCAAGCAGAAGGCGTTCTTTCACTGCCACCGCGCGGACGACATCTGCACGGCGATGAGGTTAGCTGCCGAATTTTCGCTCGATACGGTCATTATCCACGGCACCGAGGGCTACAGGATAGCCGACATCATCGCCGAGGAGAAGATACCCGTCATATGCGGCCCCGTCATATGCGACCGCTGCAAGCCCGAAATGCGCGGACTGGAGCTCAAAAACGCCGCCGTCCTCGCCGAAAACGGCGTGAAGATCGCGATTTGCACCGACCACACCGTCATTCCGATACAGTACCTGCCGCTCTCGGCGCAGGCGACCGTCAAGGGCGGGCTCGACAGCATGGAGGCGCTGCGTGCGCTGACCATAGCGCCTGCGGAGATACTCGGCGCGGAGGAGAGCGTCGGCAGCCTCGCCGCGGGCAAGGACGCCGATATCCAGCTCTACCGCAGGGGCGACGACCCGCTCGGGCTGATGAGCGAGCCTGTGCTCGTGATGATAAACGGAGAAATTATACGCAGGGAGGTATAACATATGAAAAAGCTCATAACAGCGCTGCTTTCGGCGGCTATCGCACTCGGAGCAGCACCCGCGGGAGCCTACGCTCTCGACCCGCTCCACACGGCAACAGTCGACGGCGTGACCTACAGCTTCGCGGTCAGTGACGGCAATGCGGAGATAACCTCGGTCAGCGGCGCGGCGGGAGAGATAACCATTCCGTCCGAGCTCGAGGGCTTCAAGGTCACATCTATAGGCGACAAGGCTTTCTTCGGGCAGACAGCTCTCGGCTTCGTATACTTCCCCGATTCGCTCGAAAATATCGGTCAGCTGGCTTTCGCGGGCTGTACGGCAATGGACCAGCTCGCTGTCCCCAATAACGTCAGAACTATCGGAGACAGCGCATTCATGGGCTGCACGAGCCTCGTATTTGCCTCCGTCGGCGACGGCGTCACCGTTATCCCCGACGACTGCTTCTTCTCGTGCCCCTCGCTCAGAGAGGTATACCTCCCGAGCAAGCTCGAAAGGATAGGCAGTGAGGCGTTCTTCGGCTGCCCCGAACTCGACACCCTTATCCCCGAGACAGTCACCGAGATAGGCTACAACGCCCTCGGCTACACCACCTCTGCCCATTCCTCGTACTCAACTCAGGTGGACGGCTTCATCGTGGGAGGCAAGGTCGGCTCCGCCGCCGAGACCTACGCGAGTGAGAACGGCTTCGACTTCCTCGACCCCGACAACTACCTCGCGGGCGACGTCAACAAGGACGGCAGGGTCGACGCGAAGGACGCCTCGGCTGTCCTTGCCGAATATTCGCGCGCATCGACGGGCGCAGAGCTCACATTCACGCCGTGGCAGAGGTACGTCGGCGATATCAAGCCCGACATGGTCATCGACGCTAACGACGCCTCAAGGATACTCATCGAGTACGCGCGCCTCTCCACGATGTCCGATTCTGCACTTTAATGCGACACGAATAAACATATTTAAACCATATTTTCGTATAATTTTTCTATATCCGTTTTAGCCGCTCGGGTATTGACACGGCGGCAAAAAATTGGTATTATTAAAGTTAATAAATTTCAAACTGCAAGAAAATCTAAGGAGGAGGAAATATTATGCTGACCGACATGAACAGCAAATTCCAGAAGGAGGGTCTGACCTTCGACGACGTATTGCTCATTCCCGCAAAATCGGACGTCACCCCCAACATGATCCAGCTCGGCACCAAGCTCACCAAGACCATCACGCTCAACACGCCTATCATGACTGCCGCTATGGACACCGTTACAGATTCGCGTATGGCTATCGCTATCGCCCGTGAAGGCGGTATCGGTATCATCCACAAGAATATGTCGATAGAACAGCAGGCAGAGGAGGTCGACAAGGTAAAGCGCTCGGAAAACGGCGTTATCGTTGACCCGTTCTCGCTCACCGAGGACCACATCGTCGCAGACGCGGACGAGCTCATGGGCAAGTTCCGTATCTCGGGCGTTCCGATAGTTGACGGAAACGGCAAGCTGGTCGGCATAATCACAAACCGCGATATGCGCTTCCTCACCGATTTCAACGCGAAGATCTCCGAGGTAATGACCAAGGACAACCTCATCACCGCGCCCGTAGGCACTACTCTCGCCGAGGCGCAGGAGATACTCCGCGCTCATAAGATAGAAAAGCTCCCCATCGTCGACGGCGAGGGCTACCTCAAGGGTCTCATCACCATCAAGGACATCGAGAAGTCCGTGCAGTACCCCAACTCCGCACGTGACGCGCAGGGCAGGCTCCTCTGCGGCGCCGCTATCGGCGTAACGGCTAACGTCCTCGAGAGGGCAAAGGCTCTCATCGACGCGCAGGCTGACGTCCTCGTGCTCGATTCCGCTCACGGTCACAGCGCGAATATCCTCAAGTGCCTCTCAATGATAAAGGAGGCGTACCCCGATACGCCCGTTATCGCAGGCAATATCGCTACCGCAGAAGCCGCCGAGGACCTCATCAAGGCAGGCGCCGACTGCGTAAAGGTAGGTATCGGACCCGGCTCCATCTGTACGACCCGTGTCGTTGCAGGTATCGGCGTTCCGCAGATAACAGCCGTTTACGACGTTGCGTGCGTGGCTCAGAAGTACGGTATCCCCGTTATCGCTGACGGCGGTATCAAGTACAGCGGCGACATCGTAAAGGCTCTCGCGGCAGGTGCGAACGTAGTTATGCTCGGCTCGCTCCTCGCAGGCTGTGCGGAGGCTCCCGGCGAGACCGAGATATATCAGGGACGCCAGTTCAAGGTTTACCGCGGCATGGGAAGCCTCGGCGCTATGGCAAACGGCTCCAAGGACAGATACTTCCAAGAGGGCGCGAAGAAGCTCGTTCCCGAGGGTGTCGAGGGACGCGTTCCCTTCAAGGGACCAGTTGCCGATACGGTATTCCAGCTCGTAGGCGGTATCCGCTCGGGTATGGGCTACTGCGGCTGTGTGGATATCCCGACCCTCCACGAGAAGGCGCAGTTCATACGCATCACAGGCGCAGGTCTCAAGGAGAGCCACCCCCACGATATCTACATCACCAAGGAAGCTCCCAACTATTCAACTCAGATATAACAGCAAAGCCCCGCGGTATGCGGGGCTTTTTGCATCCATATGACGTTTTGACACGACGTAGGGGCGGACCAATGTGTCCGCCCGCGAAACTGTATCGAAAAAACGGACGGGCGGACACGCGGGTCCGCCCCTACAAAAATGCGGCGCAGGGAAATACCCTTGCGCCGCTTGCTATTTCAGAATATGTAGGGCTTTCCGTCGATGGTGTACACGCAGAACTTGATACCCTCTGTGAAGAAGGTGTTCAGCTCGGCATAGTCGCCGTCGGCGGTGAAATAGGTATAGCCGCCTATCGTAACGAGCTTGCGGTCGGAGACCTTATCCAATATATCGGCGCCGAACGCAGCCTCCAGCGCGCCGTCGTCGGTCGCGAAGAACGAGTCCGCCTCGTCGTCTCCGCTGAGCTGGCAGTTCGAGACGTCAAGGAACTCGAACTTGAAATTCTCGACGAGAGCGCTCGCAAGCTGGTCGCGGTAATTCTGAACATACGTCTCGGGAGCCTGTTTGCTGTCGCCCGAGCCGAGGCTTTCGAGGTATCCGGGGTAGTAGCAGTCGAGTATGCCCTGTACGTCGTTGTTGTTGAGCGCGTCGAAGTACCTGTCTATGAGGTATATCTCGCTGTAATCCGAGTCCTCGCCGCCGAAATAGCTGAGGTCGAAGCTTATCATGATACTGATATTGTCGTCATCGGCGGGCTTGAGGTCAAAGCCCGAGACATAGGCTGCCTGATACTCCTCGTCGGTCATATTCCTGCGGGCGTTCTCTCCGCCGTCGATACGCACACCCGAGACTGACGAGCTCGCCTTGTCTCCGCAGGAAACGGCAGTCGCCATAGCTCCCGCGAGAATAGCCGCCGCAATAGCTGTAAATATCCTCTTCATACTGTTCATCTCCGTTTAGCCGAAAGCGTAATATTTGCCGTCCTTGACAGCGAAAGCGATATCGTAGCCGCTGATGAGGCGGTGCTCCTCGCCGTCCTCGCCGCGGGCGTAGATATAGAAGCTGATGTACTCGATATCGTCCGAATTCTCTTTGACGTACTCGTAATAGTCCATATCGAACACCTCGAAGAAGTAGTCGAAGAGCTGCTTCTTGAGGTCGTCGAGCGTCTCGTCCTCCTTGAGCTCGGGCTCCTCAGCCTTGATGCGGGTAATTGTGAAATCGCCCGTATAATCCGCTTCCTCGCCGCCGCTCTCAGCGCACTCGCTCTGCATTATGGAGCGCAGGTTCTGACAGCTGAGCTCAAACGAGTGCTCGAGGTCATAGTCGAACTCCTCCTGAAGGTAGTTGCCGTAGCGCTCCTTATAGTCGGGGTAGAGCAGCGACTGATAGGTCTCGTAGTCCTTGTTCTGGAAGCAGGTGAAGTAGTTGTCGAGCGCGAACATCAGCTCCTCCGAGATGGGCTCGTCGTAATAGAACTTCACGCCGTCGGACGCTACGCGGTAGCTGCCGAGGTTGTACTCCTCGCTGTCCTCCTTGGGCTCGACCACCTCGCCTACCGAGGGCGCAGCGGCGCTCGGCACGGTGCTGTCGGTGACGTTCTCATTCACCGAAATATCGGCTTCGTTTCCGCAGGCAGCGCAGGTAAGCAGACATATTGCGGCTGCGGCTGCGGCAAATATTCTCTTTTTCATAGCTGTACCTCCGTTATTATCCGTTTATCAGAGCGCGGCGCAGTTGAAGCCCTTCTCCTGCGCCCATCTCATTACCTCCGAGCCCTCGGGCGCGTAGATAGTGAGGTTCGGGAGCTCCTCGAGTCCCCAGTTCTCGTATTTGAGGTCGGGGTTCATTATCCTGAGCGTTGTCAGTCCCTCGCAGGCGGTGAAAGCCTCCTCGCGGACATACGCCACATTCTGCGGGACTGTCACCTCCGTAAGGCTCGCGCACGCGACGAACGCTCCCCTGTCGATACCCGTCACCGCCTCGGGGATATTGACCTCCGCGAGCGATGCGCAGTCCATGAAGGCGTCCTCACCGATGAGGGTGACGCTCTCGGGTATCTGCACCGAAACGACATCGTAGTTAGCCTCGAAGGCGTAGTAGCTTATCTCGGTGACAGGCACGCCCTCTATGCTGTCGGGAATGGCGACATACTGCTCATTTCCGATATATTTCGTGATTTTTGTCCGTCCGTCCTCGATGACGTACTCGAAGTCGCTTGACTCCTTCACGTCTCTTACGTGCACGGTCGGCTTCTCGTCGTAGACGTTGCCGAACTCGTCGATGAAGGTGTCGGGCTCGACCACGGGCTCAGCCTCGTCGGCTGAGGTAGTCTGCGCCGCAGACTCCGACGCGGACTCGTCACTGACCTCCGCACAGCCCGCGGATATCACCGCGAACGCCAGCAGAGCAGACACTAAGACCATTTTCCTCATAATATTATCTCCGTAATTTGAAAGCTGTATGTTCTCTTTATGCAAAAACAATGAAAAATCTCAAGGGCTCTGCCCTTGACCCGTCGGGGCTCTGCCCCGAACCCCGCAAAGGGACGCAGTCCCTTTGAACCCGAATTCGCGCTGCCGCTCGTTTCACTCGCTCACTTACCTCAAACGGCAAGTTTGCTTCCGCGATTCTTAGCAAAATCCGCGGCAGCGTTTGTAGGGGACGCCGCCCTCGGCGTCCCACGCCGTAATGTAGGGGTCGATGCCCACATCGACCCGCAGCGATTGGGCTGATGTAGGCATCAGCCCCTACACAGAAATACGTTGCCGTAACCAATGTAGGGGCGCATTCCGTGCGCCCGAAATACAGGTCGGGCGGGCGAGCGGAACTCGCCCCTACATTCCGAGTCCTTAGCTCTTTGCCTTCACCTTCGCGCGCTGAGAGTTGCTGAGTATGCGCTTGCGGATACGCAGGCTCTCGGGCGTTACCTCGAGGAGCTCGTCGTCCGCGAGGAACTCAAGGCAGTCCTCAAGGCTAAGTATGCGGTGCGGCACGAGACGGAGCGCGTCGTCGCTGCCGCTCGCACGGGTATTGGTGAGGTGCTTCTTCTTGCACACATTTACTACAAGGTCGTCGGTCTTGGGCGAAGCTCCGACTATCATTCCCTCGTACACGGGCGTACCCGCGGGAATGAAGAGCTGACCGCGCTCCTGCGCATTGAACAGACCGTAGGTAACAGCCTCGCCTGTCTCGAACGACACGAGCGAGCCCGTGTTGCGGCGGTCGATGTCACCCT
The DNA here is from genome assembly GCA_030530245.1 of Ruminococcus sp. Taxonomy (GTDB): domain Bacteria; phylum Bacillota; class Clostridia; order Oscillospirales; family Ruminococcaceae; genus Ruminococcus. Next base: position 2,236 of record JAUMVH010000074.1, on the reverse strand, counting down.
TGTAGGGCTCATAGCCCTCGAATACGTGGCTCATAATGCCCTCGCCCTTGGTATCAGTGAGGAACTCGCTTTTATAGCCGAAAAGTCCTCTCGCGGGCACGAGGAACTCGATACGCATACGGCTTCCCTGCGGGTGCATCGAGACGAGCTCGCCCTTGCGGGTGCCCATCTTCTCCATTACGGAGCCTACGCAGTCCTCGGGGACGTCGATGACGAGGCGCTCGATAGGCTCGAGCTTCTGACCCGTCTCCTCGTCCTTCTTGAAGAGCACGCGGGGAGTCGAAACCGAGAGCTCATAGCCCTCGCGGCGCATATTTTCAATGAGTATAGACAGGTGCATCTCGCCTCTGCCCGCAACTCTGAACGAATCGGTGGAATCGGTCTCCTCCACGCGGAGGGAGACGTCCTTGAGGAGCTCGCGGAACAGCCTCTCGCGGAGCTGACGCGAGGTGACGAACTTGCCCTCACGACCCGCGAAGGGGCTGTCGTTGACCGAGAAGGTCATCTCGACGGTGGGCTCGCTTATCTTGACGAAGGGAAGCGGCTCGGGAGCCTCGGGCGCACATATAGTATCACCGATAGTGATGCCCTCTATACCCGAGATCCACACGATATCGCCTACCGTAGCCTCCTGCACGGGAACGCGGTTGAGTCCCTGTATCTGGAGGAGCGAAACTATCTTGGAGTTGTAATTCTTCTTCGAGCCCGTATAGTCGCAGACTGTCACCTGCTGATTCACCTTGATATTGCCGCGCACGATACGTCCGATACCGATACGACCGACGTACTCGTTATAGTCGATGGAGGAGATGAGCATCTGAAGCGGCTCCTCCTCGTTGCCCTGCGGCGGCTCGATGTAGTTGATGATGGTGTCGAAGAGGGGCTTGAGGTCGGTGCCCGCCTCGTACTGGCTGAGCGAAGCCGTTCCGCTTCTGCCCGAGCAGAAAAGGAGGGGCGACTCGAGCTGTTCCTCGCTCGCGTCGAGGTCGAGCAGGAGCTCGAGCACCTCGTCGCCTATCTCGTCGAGACGTGCGTCGGGACGGTCTATCTTGTTGACTACGATGATTATCTTGTGACCCATTTCAAGTGCCTTCGAGAGCACGAAGCGGGTCTGCGGCATGGGCCCCTCCGCCGCGTCAACGAGGAGCAGAACGCCGTCCACCATTTCGAGGATACGCTCTACCTCGCCGCCGAAATCGGCGTGTCCGGGGGTGTCTATTACGTTTATCTTGATGTCGTTGTACATAACGGAGGTATTCTTCGCAAGGATAGTGATACCTCTCTCGCGCTCGATGTCGTTCGAGTCCATAACTCGCTCGGCAACAGCCTGATTCTCGCGGAACACGCCGCCCTGCTTGAGCATTTCGTCGACGAGGGTGGTCTTACCGTGGTCAACGTGGGCGATGATGGCGATGTTTCTCAGATCATTTCTTATCATACTTATCTCTCCTTAATTTAACCTTAAATCTATGTCTATTTTACAATGAATGCATTTTATGGCAGGCTTGTCAGCGCACGGAAATGTGGCTTTTTCATAGTTACCTCCCATACATTTATTTAACAATTGTGCGGTATTTCGTGCAAATGCTCTTTTTTTCAGGGCATAAAAAAGTCCTTGCAGGGCTTGCAAGGTGCTTACACAAAGAAATCGCCCCGATAATATCGGGGCGTTTCTGGTGGGAGAGGGTGGATTCGGACCACCGAAGCTGAAAAGCAACAGATTTACAGTCTGCCCCCTTTGGCCACTCGGGAACTCTCCCATTAGAAGTTAAATGATGAAAAACAAGGCTTTCCGCGCTGTATTTCTCTCGTTCGCGGAAAAAAACGCACGTCCCGCAATATGCGGAGCGCGAATCGGCGGCGCGGACACCGCGCTGGAGCTGGTGGACGGACTCGAACCCCCGACCTGCTGATTACAAATCAGCTGCTCTACCAACTGAGCTACACCAGCTTAACTGACTTGATTATTATATCACAAACGTTTCCGCTTGTCAAGCTTTTTTTGAAAATTTTTTGGATTTTTTTAAACCGACGGTACATCATCGCATATAAACGGGCGCACACGCGGGTGCGCCCCTACAATAGTTTCGGTCAGAAACGGCACACGGAACGGGACGTCGAGGACGCCGTCCCCTACGTTATCGCGCCACAAATCGCTAACGCTCGCGGAAACATCTACCATTCCGAGCAGAGTAAGCGAGCTTGCGAGCGACCTCGCGAACCGCGCGCGCCCATT
>JAUMVH010000278.1 GCA_030530245.1 Ruminococcus sp. | reverse complement strand
CATATTGATACCGAGCTGTGAAGCTCATTAGTAAGGAGGTGCCAAAATGGCTGTACCAAAGAGAAAAACTTCCAAGGCAAGACGCGACAAGAGACGCTCTGCTGTATGGAAGCTTGAGACACCTGCAATGTGCAAGTGCGATAACTGCGGCGCATACAAGGCTCCGCACAAGGTCTGCAAGAACTGCGGATTCTATAAGGGCGTTGAGGTTCTGAAGATCGACGCTGAATAATCGGCTGACCCGATACATGAGGAGGAGAGGAGGCGTACGTCTTTTCTCCCCCTTTTTCATTTTTTGAAGTTTTCACATCTTGATTCGCGACGGGAGAGAGCTTATGGTAAAGATAAATAGTGTTGCTGACGGCTCTCCCGCGGGGAGGTGCGGAGTCCGCGAGGGCGACCTGCTCTCCGCGATAAACGGGCATAAGGTCAAGGACGTGCTCGACTATATGTACTACGCCGCCGAGACGGAGGTGACGCTCGATATCGTCCGCCACGGCGAGGAGCTGACCTTCCGCGTCGAAAAGGACGAGTACGACGACCTCGGGCTCGAATTCGAGACCTTCCTGATGGACAGCAAGCAGAGGTGCAGCAACAACTGCGTCTTCTGCTTCATCGACCAGATGCCCCCGGGTATGCGCGAGACGCTCTACTTCAAGGACGACGACGCGCGCCTGTCCTTTTTGCAGGGCAACTACGTCACGCTGACGAACCTCCATCAGGAGGACATCGACCGCATAATCAAGATGAAGCTGAATATAAACGTTTCCGTCCACACGACGAACTGCGCGTGAAGATGATGCACAACCGATTCGCGGGCGAGAAGCTGAAATTCATACGCCAGCTTGCGGAAAACGGCATAAAGCTGAACTGTCAGGTGGTGTGCTGCCCGGGGCTGAATGACGGCGACGAACTGCGGCGCACTCTCCGCGACCTCGGCGAGCTGATGCCGAATATCACGAGCATGGCAGTCGTGCCTGTGGGAGTGACGCGCTTCCGTCAGGGGCTCTACCCGCTCACCACCTTCAACAAGCAGACGGCAGGCGAGACCATCGACATCATCGCCGAGTATCAGGAGCAGTTCCTGCGTAAATTCGGCACGCGGACGGTGTTCCCGTCGGACGAGTTCTTCCTCATCGCCGAGCGCGATATCCCCGATATGGAGTATTACGAGGACTTCTCGCAGTACGAGAACGGCGTGGGAATGCTGCGCTCGCTGATGGACGAGTTCGGGAAAGCGCTTGAAATAGCCGAATGGGAGGGCGGAGAGCGCCACGTCACGATTGCGACGGGCTACAGTCCCTACCCGATAATCTGTCAGCTTGCAAGGCAGGCGGAGGAGACCTTCCCGCAGCTGAAATGCGATGTTGTGCGCATACGCAACGACTTTTTCGGCGATACTATCACCGTGACGGGACTTATTACCGCTCAGGACCTCATCGCGCAGCTGAAAGGGCGCGACCTCGGCGACGAGCTGCTCATTTCCTCGGCAATGCTGAGAAGGGACAGCGACGTCTTCCTCGACGATATGACGGTTTCCGACGTCGAGCGCGAGCTGGGAGTGCCACTGCGAAGCTCCGACAGCGACGGCTACGAGCTTCTTGACGCGATGATGGGCGTGACCTACTAAGGGGGGACATATGGAGAAAACGGGCAGATTCAAGGTCATAAACCGCGACGCGATAAAGTACATCATCATATTCTTCATGTTCACGGGACACCTCCTCGCGTGGCTGAATATCGGCGATACGCCGCCCGACGGCTACTTCGCGGACTGTCCGCTGTGGCAGAGGATATTCATCGAGCTGAGCCTTATCACTCCGCCCGTGATGTTCTTCTTTGTGGCGGACGGCTTCAAATACACGCGCTCGCGGAAGAAATACGCCCTGCGGCTGCTGATATTCGGCTGTATCACTCAGGTTCCGTACTATCTGCTGTGGTTTGGGTACTA
>JAUMVH010000277.1 GCA_030530245.1 Ruminococcus sp. | reverse complement strand
ACAAAATGCGTATTTGCCGACCAAATGCGCAAGGGCAACACTGTTTTTACACTCCTCGAAGTCCACACGCTCGAAGGCGGCGTATACACGGTCGAGAACAGACTGTACCGCAGCAGCTACGACGGCTCACTCGGTACAAGAATAGCACTCTCAGAGGTCGACAAGTGGGCAGGGCTTGACGACAAAGGGCAGTTCTCGGGTATCGACAGGCTCCCGTTCGGGCTGTTTAACTGCCCGATAGCAAACCATATAGACGAGGATTCCGCTATGGGCGTATCCGTATTTTCCCGCGCTGTAGAGCTTATCAGCGAGGCGGACAGACGCTATTCGGGCGAGAGTTGGGAATTTGAGTCAAAGGAGACGGCTGTTCACGTTGGTTCCTCAATGCTCAAATATGACAAGGAGCAGGACACCTACGTATACCCAGGCGGCAGAAAAATGCTTTACCGACCTGTTGAGACTGCCTCGGGAGCGGTTGACAAGCCGTATATGGAGACGTTCTCCCCCGATATCCGCTTCGAGGCATATAAGGACGGCTGGAATGAGCAACTCCGCCGCATAGAGTTTGCCTGCAACCTCGCCTATGGTACGATATCAGACCCGAATAGCGTTGACCGCACTGCGACAGAGATAGAGGCAAGCAAGCAGCGCTCGTATACGTTTATCTGCGATTGTCAAAAAGCTCTCGAGCACGCTCTTAATGGTTGGGCTGACGGTGCGGCGTTTTGGCTCGCTCTCAACGGGCAGAGTGGCACGCACGAGCTCAAGCTTGAGTGGGGCGACGGAATCCTCGCAAATCCTGACGCTGAGCGCGAAGAGGACAGAAAAGACCTTGCGAACGGCACGCTCAGACCCGAGGAGTACCGTGCGAAGTACCGCGATGAGACACTCGATGAGGCTCTCAAGAACCTCCCGCGTGCTGCTGAGGTGATACCCTGATGTACAGCGCAAGCGAGCTCGAACGCGCTTCAATGGCACTTGACGAGCCTACAAAAGCACTTGAAACGCGGATAATGACCGACATTGTGCGGCGTATACGCGATAACGGTGAGATAACCGCCGCGGCTGACTGGCAGATAACACGCCTCATACAGCTCGGAATGGCTATGGAGGAGATATCCGCAGCAATCAACGAGGCTCTCGGAGCTGCCGAGAACATCACCGACAGCCTGTTTGCTAACGTTATCGAGGCGGGATATGTCCGCGACAAGGGGCTTTATGAGGCTATTGGCAAGGTGCAGATACCCTTCGAGGATAACGAGCCCTTGCAGCAGCTTATCAGCTCCGTGACGGCTCAGACCAACGAGACCATGCACAACATCACCCAGTCCCTCGGCTTCGCTCAGAGGGGCACTGACGGGCATATCAGCTTTACGCCGATAGCTGATTACTATCAGCAGACCCTCGACAATGCTATGCTTGACATCAGCTCGGGAGCGTTTGACTACAATACCGTCCTCAAGCGCACGGTCAAGGAGATGACCGACAGCGGTCTTCGCACCGTTGACTATGCAACGGGGTGGAGCAACCGCGTTGACGTAGCCGCGCGGCGTGCAGTGATGACTGGAATGAATCAACTCACAGCCAAGAAGAACGAGCAGGACGCAGAAGAACTGCAAACGGACTGGTTTGAAATATCGTGGCACTCAGGCGCTCGACCGTCTCACTGGTGGGGCGGACGTCAGTACACCAAGGAGCAACTGACAACGGTCTGCAACCTGGGAGACGTCACGGGACTATGCGGTGCGAACTGCTACCATAATTTCCACCCATTTATCCCTGGAATATCTATACCTGTTTACGACGAGGAAAAACTTGAAGAGCTGAACCGTCAGGAGAAAGAGCCTGTCGAGTATTGCGGGAAAAAATACACCAAGTACGAGGCTTTGCAGAGACAGCGCAGGCTCGAGACCACCATGCGGGCGCAGCGTCAGGAAATGCAGCTGCTCAAGGAGGGCGGCGCTGACGAGGACG
>JAUMVH010000073.1 GCA_030530245.1 Ruminococcus sp. | reverse complement strand
AACGTATTCCTGTAGGGGCGCCCTTTGGGCGTCCGCGAGCATATGAAAAACTTGCGGACCGCCAAAGGCGGTCCCTATATTTATCCTGAAAAAAAGGGCTGCCAAAGGCAGCCCCTGCGTGTTATTACTTGAAATTACGGGAGAAGTCCTCGCAGAGCTTCTTCTCGAGCGCCTGAGCCGCCGCGAGGTCGGGCTGCTTGGCTGTGAGGTAGGTCTTTATCTTGGGCTCTGTGCCTGAGGGACGTACTATAGCCTTTGAACCGCCCTCGAGGTAGAACGCGAGCACGTTCGACTTCGGCAGGGTTATCGCGGTCTCCTCGCCAGTGAGGATATCCTTGCGGACGGAGGTCTTGTAGTCCTCGAACTTGACTACCTTGAGTCCCGCTATCTCCGTGGGGGGAGTGTTGCGGAGGGTGGTCATTATCTCGTCCATGCGCTTCATACCGCTCTCGCCCTCGAAGGTGAAGCTGTAGAGGGTCTGGTAGAACATACCGTACTTCTTGTACATATTCTCGCGCGCCTGCAGGAGCGTGATACCCTTGGTGCGGTAGTAAGCCGCCATTTCGCAGATGAGCATAGAGGCGTCAACGGCGTCCTTATCGCGGACATATCCGCCCGAGAGGTAGCCGTAGCTCTCCTCAAAGCCGAAGATATAGCGCTTTTCCTCGCCCTTAGCCTCGAGGAAGCCTATCTGCTCGCCGATGAACTTGAAGCCCGTGAGCACGTCTATCATCTCGACGCCGTACTCCTTGCAGATTGAAGCGATGATGTCGGTGGTAACAATGGTCTTGACAGCGACGGGGTTCGCGGGCATAGTGCCCTTAGCCTTGCGCTGACTGCATATGTATTCGAGCAGGAGAGCTCCCACCTCGTTGCCGCTGAACAGGGCGTAGTCGTCTCCGTCGGGAACTGCGATACCCACGCGGTCGCAGTCGGGGTCGGTCGCGAGCAGGAGGTCGGGCTTGACCTCGCGGCAGTATTTGAGACCGACTTCGAGAGCCTCGCGAATCTCGGGGTTCGGGTAGGGACAGGTCGGGAAGTTACCGTCGGGGTTCTCCTGTTCCTTTACGACAGTGACGTTAGTGATGCCGATGCGTTTGAGTATCTCGCGGACGGGCTTATTGCCTGTGCCGTTGAGGGGAGTGTACACGACCTTGAGTCCGCTTGAAGCGCAGAGGTCGGTGTTGATACCCTCGGCGAGAACGCACTGATAGAACGCCTCAATGACGTCCTGACCGATGTAGCTGATGTTGCCCTTGGCGAGCTCTTCGTCGAAATTCGAGGACTTTACGTCCCTGAAGATATCGAGCGAGTTTATCTTATCGAGGATTATCTCGGCGCCGCGGAGCGTTATCTGACAGCCGTCGTCGCCGTATACCTTGTAGCCGTTGTACTTAGCGGGGTTGTGGCTCGCAGTTACCATGATACCGCCCTGACACTTCAGCTGACGGACAGCAAAGGACAGGCACGGAGTGGGCATGAGCTCGCTGTAGATGTGCACCTTGATACCGTTCGCCGCGAGCACCTCAGCCGCCGCCTTCGAGAAGACGTCGCTCTTGATACGGCTGTCGAAGGAGATAGCGACGGACGGGTCCTTGTACTCCTGGTTGAGGTAGTCCGCGAAGCCCTGTGTAGCGCGCTTTACGGTGTATATGTTCATGCGGTTGGTGCCTGCGCCGATGACGCCGCGGAGTCCGCCCGTACCGAATTCGAGGTCGCGGTAGAAGCGGTCATTTATCGCCTCATCGTCGTCCCTTATCTCCGCAAGCTCTGCGGCAAGGTCGGGGTCAGCGACAGCGTTCTCGCACCATACGCGGTAAAGTTCTTTTTCATTCATTTCTATTCCCTCCATATATATTAGCTGTCAGCCATTAGGCGTTAGCCGTTAGCTGTGGTGTCTGAGACACATCGCCGCAGGCGATATCACGAGCTAATGGCTAAAGGCTTACAGCTCGATACTCTTGTGATACTTATACACTATAGTATTATACCACAAACTGCCATTGTTGAAAAGGGGAAGGGGATATATTTTATTCATTTAACAACGATTTGTGCAAATGTAAGCAATACCTAACAGAAAAATATTTAATTTTATTCAATAATCAACGGTTTTCCATTGTAAAAACGCGTTTTCCTGACCTCTTATGGGAGGGCATTGTTGGGGAGCCCTTCGGGCGTTCGTTAGTCCCACAAATATTCACGGACCGCCCAAGGCGGTCCCTACAAAAAAGGGACACAAAGCGTGTCCCTTAAAATAGCCTTATTCACTTGTGAGGAGTATCTCCACCGCCTTGTTGTACTGAGCGTCGACGTTCTCGTCCTCGTTCTCGACCTGATAATCGGGGGTGAGACCGATACCGTCGTAGCAGTCCGAGACCGTTGTCCTGTATCGCGCGACCGTGAGGATAACAGCTCCGCCGCCGTCCATCTCGTTGGTCTCCTGCATAACGCCCTTGCCGTAGGTCTGCGAGCCCACGACGGGAGCCTTGCCGAAGTCACGGAGCGAAGCCGCGAACAGCTCCGCAGCGCTTGCGGTGTTGCCGTTGACGATAGTCACCATCGGCAGGTCGAGCTCGGACTCGTCGGAGTAGAGGATAGTCTCGGTGTGACCGTCCTTGTACTCAGCCTCGGCGATGACGCCCTCGGGGAGCAGCGGGTCGAGGCAGTCCTGAAGTGCTGTCATCAGACCGCCGCCGTTGTCGCGGAGGTCGAATATCAGCGATTTAGCGCCGTTTGTGGTGAGCCTCTCGAGCGCCTCGATGAACTGCTCGGGAGTGTTCTCCTTGAAGCCCGTAATTTTGATGTAGCCTATCTGACTGCCGAGCATTTCCGCCTTGACCGTCTTTATCTCGATAGAGCGGCGGACGAAGGAGTACTCGGTATCCTTGCCGTCGCGGCGCACGGTCAGCGTGACGGGCGAGCCCTCGGTACCGCGCATGGCGTCCATAGCCTCGCTGAAGCCTGCCTCCTTGACGTCGAGCCCGTCGATAGCGGTGATGATATCGCCGTCAGCGAGTCCCGAATCGTAGGCGGGAGAGTCCTCCATTATCTCGGAGATACGCATATAGCCGCTCGCGTCCTCGGCGAGGGTGAGTCCGAGACCCACGAGCTCGCCCGAGTTCTCATTCTTCTCGGTGAGGTATTCGGCAGCAGTGAGGTAGCGGCTGTACTTGTCGCCGATACCCGAAACATAGCCCTTCATGAGTCCGTCGCTGAGCTTGCTCTCGTCGATATCTCCGTAGTAGTTCTCGCGGATATAGCCGTCGAGTACCTGCAGCGTGCTGTACTTCTTCGACTTCTCGTTGACGTCCACGACCTTCCTGTTGAAGCTCTGGAGCGAGAAGAACGACGTGAGTATGAACGTTACCGCCATAGAGACCGCGATAAGGCTCAGTGCGAGTCCGAGGCTTATCTTCTTATTCATAGGTTATCACTTTCTTTGTGGATTATAACAATGTAGGGGCGAACAGTGTTCGCCCGTTTGCTGCGATATTGGTTTATTGCGGGCGCACGGAATGCGCCCCTACGGTATGCTGAATGAACATTTTCGTTAGTGGTGGGACGTCGAGGACGCCGTCCCCTACAAAGGCTGAATGAACGTATTCATGTAGGGGCGCCCTTTGGGCGTCCGTTGGTACACAAACAGATTTGCGGACCGCCAAAGGCGGCCCCTACAATAATCCCGAATTTGCCCGTCAGGGTGAAACGTAGCCGAGGGGGTCGTAGCGGGTGCCGTTGACGTATACCTCGAAGTGGAGGTGTTCGCCCGTAGACCAGCCTGTCGAGCCGACATAGCCGATGACGTCGCCCTGATTTACGTAGTCGCCGACGGATACTGCCGCAGATGTGAGGTGTCCGTAAAGAGTCGAGTAAGTGCCGTCGTGTGAAATAACAACGTAGTTACCGTATCCGCCGCCGCAGCCGCAGCTTGAGGTCTTTCCGTAGTTGTGACCGCAGGAGTTGTTCATTCTCACGACAGTGCCTCCCTTTGAGGCGCACACGGGAGCTCCCATAATGCCGCCGTCACTGATGTCGACGCCGCCGTGGAGCGTGCCCCAGCGGTAGCCGTAATAGCTCGAGATGCCGCTGTGACCGGGTACAGGCCAAGCGAAGCCGCTCGCGCCCGCGCTCACCTCGTAGGACGTGGGACCCGTGTAGGTCACGGTGGCGCCGCCGCCCGTATTCTGCTGCTGAGCTGCGAGGGTAGCCTGACGCTGCTGCTCGGCGATTATAGCCTGCTGACGAGCTATCTCAGCCTCTATCTCAGCCTGCTCGGCTGCGAGATCGGCGTTATCCGCTTCTATCTCAGCCTTGTCACGCTCGAGGTCTGCCTGAGCGAGGGCGAGGCGCTGTATTTCGTACTCCGTCTTCATCAGCTGAGTATTGAGCGCCGCTATCTCGTCCGCCTTTTCCTGCTTGCGGACCTCCTGCTCCTTGAGCTTCATCTCGAGGGAGAGCTTTTCGGTCTCCATCTCGCTCTTGGACTGCTCGAGGCTCTCTATCTCGCCGAGTATCTCGTCGATGAGCTTGTCGTCGTACTCGGCTATCCTGTTTATCATCTGAACTCGCGACATCATATCGTAGAAGCTGTCAGAGCCGAGGACAACGCCCGCGGACGACTCGGTGCTGCTGATATACATCGCGCAGAGGCGCTGCTTGAAGAGCTCGATGTTCTTGTCTATCTCCTCCTGCTGGGCGGCGATGTCCTCGTCGAGGAGGACGATATTGCCCTGTGTAGCGTCGATGTCGATGCCTATGGTCTCGAGCTCCTGATTGAGGAGGTCGATATTCTGCTGGATGTAGCCTATCTGCTCGTTGAGGCTGTCCTGATAGGCGCGCTCGCTGTTCTTGTCACCCTCGAGGCTGTCTATCTGCTCCTGAAGAGCGGCTATCTTCTCGTTGTTAGCCTTGCGCTCCTCCTGGATCTCCTGTATCGTCTTCGCGGAGGCGTCCTGACATCTGTCGGTCACCGCGGGATAGGCGGCAACTGCTCCGACCGATATAGCCGTACAGCAGAGGTACGTCAGTATTTTCTTGGTTACTGCAAGCTTTCTCATGGTCTTGAACTTACTCCCTTCTGAAAAGAGCTCAGAGCTCGGTGTAGGGACGCGCATTGCGCGTCCGCAATCAGATGATTGTTTGCGTTTCTGTTGTTGATGGAACGCCGAGGGCGGCGTTTCCTACAAAATGCTGAACGAACGTATTCTGTAGGGGCGCCCTTTGGGCGTCCGTAGGTTTTTCGTATGTTTGCGGACCGCCAAAGGCGGTCCCTACAGGTTCAAACGTCGATATGACGGCGGGTGCTGACAACGCTTCCGAGGGCGCCTACGAGCGCGCCTACCACGAGGTACGCGAGCGCTACCCAAAGCTGTATCTTGTCAAAGGGGATAATGCTGCCGACGCCGAACGCGCGCATGAGGGTGCCCTGCTCCATAAGTATGCGGAATATCGCGCGATACACCGCCCATGTGATGAAGAAGGCGCCTGCTCCCGCGAAGAATCCCGTCACCATGCCCTCTACGAAGAAGGGCGTCCTGATGAAGGAGTTCGTCGCGCCGACGTATTTCATTATCTGTATTTCCTCACGGCGCGCGAAAACGCTCGCCTTGGTAGTATTCGATATCATTATCATCGAGACAGCCGACAGCGCCACGATAACTGCGATGGCGATTATCGAGACAACTCTCCTCAGCTCGCGGAGGAATTCCGCTACCTGCGGGGACGAGCTCGCGCTTTGCACCTCTGCTATCCTGCCTATTTCGGCGGTGGTGTCCTCGATGTGGTCGTTGCTCACGACGGTCACCTTGAAGCCGTCGGGCATGAATTCGTAGCTGTCTATGTAGTCGAAGATAGCCTGTCCCTGCTGTATCTGCCCCTGCATACGCTTGTAGGCTTCCTCCTTGGAGATGTACTCCACGGTGTCGACGTTGTTCATCGTCTCGAGCTGGGACTGTATCTCCTGAACGCGTGCCGACTCGGTTGCGGGGTCGAGGTAAACGGCAATTTCGTTCTGATTGCCGAGGCCGAGTATCATCGAGTTCATATTGAAATAGAACAGCGCTGAGCCTCCCACGAGCAGGAGCGAGATGAGCAGTACGCAGAATGTTGCGAACGCCATCATCTTATTTTTCCATATATTCTCTATACCCTGATTTGCAAGGTACTTGAAACCGCTTATCTTCATTATTCGGCGCCTCCGTTTCTGTCGGCGCCCGCGTACCCGCTGTCGGGAGTCATTATCTGCCGGTCGGGGAGCACGATACTGCCCGTATTTGAAACTGCGGAAGCCTCAGCCATAGCCTGTGCGAGCTCCTCCTCGGGGAGTACCTCGTCCACGCCCGAGATGACCTCGTCGAAGACTATCTCGCCGCCTGTGATATTGATGATACGTCCGCCGAAGTGACGAACGAGGTCGTGCTCATGCGTTACCATCAGGATAGTGGTGCCCTGGTCGTTTATGCCCTTGAGGAGCTCCACTATCTCGTAGGAGAGCTCGGGGTCAATATTACCCGTAGGCTCGTCCGCGATGATGAGCTGGGGGTCGTTGACGAGAGCACGCGCGATAGCGACTCTCTGCTTCTCGCCGCCCGAGAGCTCGTCGGGGTAGGAATTGGTCTTTGCGTGGAGTCCCACGAGGCTGATAACGTAGGGGACTCTCTTTCTGATATATTTCAGAGGAGCGTCGATAACGCGCAGTACGAAGGCGATGTTCTCGTACACGGTCATTGACGGGATAAGGCGGAAGTCCTGAAATACGAAGCCGAGAGTGCGGCGGAATTCGGGTATCTTCCTCTTTTTGAGCTTGCCGAGGTTGTAGCCGTTGACGGTGACAACTCCGCTCGTAGCGTCTATCTCCTTGAGGAGAAGCTTTATCATGGTACTTTTTCCCGCGCCCGAAGAGCCCACGACGAATGCGAAGTCGCCGTCGTTTATCTTGAGGCTGACGTTATTGAGTGCGTCAACGCCGCTCGAATAGGTCACGGACACGTTCTGAAGCTCTACCAAAGGTTACACCTTCCTTGTTGTTCTGTGTCGTTTGTTTTTTTCGTATAAAACGTGTAGGGGCGAGTTCCGCTCGCCCGTGGATATGTCTGTTCTGTTTTGTCTTGTTTGTGGGACGCCGAGTCGGCGCCCCCTACAAAACATTGAATGAACGTAATTCTGTAGGGGCACCCTTTGGGCGTCCGACAGTCTTTCGTATGCTCACGGACCGCCAAAGGCGACCCCTACGAATGATTGAATGAACGTAATTCTGTAGGGGCACCCTTTGGGCGTCCGTCAGTCTTTCGTATGCTTGCGGACCGCCAAAGGCGGCCCCTACGATATGTCGTTTAGAACTTAACGGGGTTAGCCGAGAGATACTTCTTGACCATAAGAGCTATCTTGAAGATGATAGCGTGGTCGAACTCGCGGAGGTCGAGACCTGTGAGCTTCTTTATCTTCTCGAGTCTGTATACGAGAGTATTTCTGTGTACGAAGAGCTTACGCGACGTCTCGGAAACGTTGAGGTTGTTCTCGAAGAACTTCTGAATCGTGAAGAGCGTCTCGTGGTCGAGCGAGTCGATAGAGCCTACCTTGAACACCTCGTGGAGGAAGGTCTCGCAGAGGGTCGTGGGGAGGTGGTAGATGAGGCGTGCTATACCGAGGTTATCGTAGCTTACGATGACCTTGTCGGTGTCGAATACCTTGCCGACTTCGAGAGCCATCTGAGCCTCCTTGAAGGAGCGTGCGAGGTCCTTCACGCCGACAACTGCCGTACCGATACCAACGTTTACGCGGGTATAGAACTCGCTGCTGAGGGTATCCGCGATAGAGCGTGCGAGCTTTTCGAGATCCTTGGAATCGACGGTGCTCTTGAGCTCCTTGACGAGTATGATATCGGACTCTGTGATGTTGAAGACGAAGTCCTTGTTCTTATCGGGGAAGAGGTTCTGAATGACGTCATACGCGGAGATATCGTTCGCGGAAACTATCCTGATGAGGAAAACGGCGCGGCTTATCTCGGCGTTGAAGTGGAGCTCTCTTGCCTTGATGACGATGTCTCCGGGGAGAACATTGTCGAGGATAACGTTCTTGATGAAGTTGTTGCGGTCGTACTTTTCGTCGTAGTACTGCTTGATATTGGAGAGTGTGATAGCGAGGATAGACGCATACTTGGCAGCAGCGTCGTCAACGCCCTCTACGAAAACCGCATAGTCGGGCTTTACGCGCGAGCCGAAGGGCTTGTATGTGAAGCCGTCGCGGATGAAGATGTCGTGAGAATCGCTGAGGTCGAGAGAAACGAACTCATTGGTAGTGCCTACGCGGGTGAGGTCGCTGCAGGCGATGATGGTAGCTGTCTCGTCGACAACACCGATAGTAGCGTCGATAGTATCGCGCATCTGATGAACTAAGCCCTGAAATAATCTGTTTGACATAATTTGCACCCTTCTTCTTTCGTTATATTGATTTTTGCTTTCAAAGACCGTTCAGTGTGAGCCTTGGCGTTCCATTCTGTAGGGGCGCACCCATGTGTGCGCCCGAGCACGGTGAACGCTCTCGGCTGAATATATTACAGATTGTAACATATTGATGTGAACTAACTATTAACAAATTGTTAACTTTTCTTTAAAAGCCTTAATTATGAACAAGTTTTATGTGTCAGCATTGTGATAAACTGCCAAAGCGCTGACATTTATTGTAACCAAAAAGTAACTTTTGGCAACACCGAAATGTAACCGTTACATCTTCTCGGGCTGCTCTATCTTGAGGATAGTCAGCACGTTGCGGAGTACCTGTCTTACCGCGATGCTCAGCAGTATACGCGCGTTCATGAGCTCGTCCGAGCCCGCGTTCTTGACGCTGCACGCGTCGTAGAAGCGGTGGAAGAGCGTCGCGAGGTCTATCGCGTACTTCGTCAGCTTGGCGGGGTCGTAAGCCTTAGCCGCGAGCTCTATCTCGTGCGGGAGCGACGCGATATGGCGTATCAGCTCTATCTCGCGCGGGTCGCTGAGGAGCGTGAAGTCCGCGCTCTCGGGTATCGCGACTCCCTCGGCTTCGAGGTTGCGGAGCATACTGCATATCCTCGCGTGTGCGTACTGCACGTAGAATACGGGGTTCTGCGAGGACTTCTCCACCGCGAGGTCGAGGTCGAACTCGAACTGCGAGTTTGCTTCGCGGAGGTTGAAGTAGAACCTCGCCGCGTCTATCGGTATCTCGTCGAGGAGCGTCACCAGCGTGATAGCCTTGCCGCTTCTCTTCGAGAGCTTCACCGTTTCGCCCTTTCTCACGAGGCGTACCATCTGCATAAGTACCACGTCGAGCTTGCTCTCGTCGACTCCGAGGGCGTTCAGTGCCGCCTTCAGCCTCGGTACGTAGCCGTGGTGGTCGGCTCCGAGGACGTTTATCGCCTTGTCGAAGTTTCGCGTCACGAGCTTGTCGTAGTGGTAGGCGATATCGGGTACTATATAAGTATAGAGACCGTTGCTGCGCCTGAGCACGAAGTCCTTGTCCATGCCGTAGTCGGTCGCTCTGAACCATATCGCGCCGTCCTGCTCGTAAGCCTTGCCGGCCTCCATGAGCTTGTCCACGACGAGCTTGGTCTCGTTCTTTGCGTGGACTGTGCTCTCGCGGAACCAGTTGTCGTAAACGATGCGGTACTTCTTGAGGTCGCGCTCAAGTCCCGCGATATTTATCGGGAGGGCATAGTCAACGAGAGCCTTGCGCCTCTCCTCCTCGGACACGTCCGCGAGCGACGCGCCGTGCAGGTCGTAGTAATTCTTGGCGTGCTCGATGATGTCCTGTCCGAGGTAGACGTCCTCGGGCATGGGGAAGTCCTCGGAGCTTCCCTCCTCGCCGTATATCAGGCGGCAGACCTCTTCTGTGTCGGCGGCTTTCGCGAGCACCTCCTGCCCCTTCTCGGAGCAGATGTGCATATAGCGCAGCGAGAGCGACTTGCCGAACTTCTCTATCTGATTGCCCGCGTCATTGACGTAGAACTCGCGCTCTGCGTGGAAGCCTGCCCAGTCGAGCACGCTCGCGAGGCAGTCTCCGATAGCGCCGCCTCTTGCGTTGCCGATGTGCATGGGACCCGTCGGGTTCGCGGAGACGAACTCAACGAGGACACGCTTGCCGCTGCCGTAGTCGGTGCGTCCGTAGCTGTCCTTCTCGGCGAGGACGTTCTCAACGGTGTCGGCGAACCACTTCCTGCTGAGGAAGAAGTTCATGAAGCCCGGTCCCGCAATTTCGGCTCTCTCGAAGACGGAGCCGCCGAGGTCTATCTTCTCGATGATGAGCTCGGCTATTTTGCGGGGCGGCATCTTGAACGCCTTCGCGCACACCATAGCGGTGTTTGCGGCGAAGTCGCCGTGGGACTTGTCCGCGGGTATCTCGATGACGAATGAGGGGAGCGGCTCGGCGGGGGCGGTGCCTTCCGCGACGAGGACTCCCAGTGCGTCGGTGATGAGCTCCCTGAGCTGCAGCGACGCTGACTTGATGAGGTCTGACATTGGTGTTATCCTTCCTTTTATATGTAGGTGATTTGTAGACTTTGTAGGGGCTGATGTCCACATCAGCCCGTGTGTATTGCAAGTGGTGTCGGGGCGATGTAGGCATCGTCCCATACGAATGGTTGAATGAATGCTTTGTAGGGGCGCCCTTTGGGCGTCCGCCAGTTTTTTCGTATTTTCACGGGACGCCGCCCCTACATTTGGTTTAACTGTAGCTTTTTATATTCATGATTATCTCGTTGTCCGAGAGGTAGGACGAATTGAGGTCGAGGGTGTACTTGAGGTACAGGCGCCCGTCCTTGTCGATGGTGTTGTCGATCGCGTGGGTGTACACGCCGATGCGCATATCACCGAACGGCGTGCCGTACTGGCAGTAGTGCTTGCGCCCTATCTCGAGCGAGAGCACCGAATTCGCCGTGCCCCTCCTTATAATGGAGGCGGAGCTGTCGCCGTCGACCGTTATCGTGGTCACGGAGCCCTCGAAGCCCGTCGCTGAGGTGTCCTCATACGATATCACGTTCTGCGAGCCCGTCTTCGAGAGTGAGGCGCGCGTGAGAAGCTCCGTTTCGTTCTTTTCGTCGTCCTGCCACTGAATGCTCGTCAGCGAGATGAGAACGTCCTTCTTCATCAGTATACCCTTTCCGAGTTTTCCAGTGCCTGCTCGAGGAGCATATCCACCAGCTCGGGCATATCAATGCCGAGCTGCGCCATGAGCTTGGGGAAAACGCTGTTTTGTCTGAGCCCCGGGGAGGTGCCTACCTTGTTGAGCAGGAGGCTGCCGTCCTCGCTGAGGAGGAAGTCCACCCTCGCGAGTCCCTTGCACCCGAGCGCCTTGAATGTCTTTACTGCCGTGTCGCGTATAGTGGAGGCGAGCTCGTCGGGGAGCTGTGCGGGCACCTGCAAGTCGTCGCCCGAGCTCTTTTTGACCTCGGTCGGGTCGTACTTCCTGCCGACGGAGAGTATCTCTCCGACGTTGGAGGCAAACGGCGTATCATAGCCGTAAACAGCTACCTCGAGCTTGCGCGCCTTGACGTATCTCTCTGCGAGCACCTTGTTATCGTTCGAGAATGCGACCTTCACGGCGGCGTTGAGCTCGTCGGGGTCGTGAGCGACAGTCGTTCCCGCGCTGCAGCCGCTGTTTGCGGGCTTTACCACGACGGGGAAGCCGAGGTCTGCGGCAATTTCGCCGCAGCGGCTGTCGATGTTGTTTATGTCGCGCTGAGTGATGAGCTTCCAGTCAGCGGTAGCAATGCCGTAATCGTCGAGCACCATGTGCGTGTGCGACTTGTCCATGCACGAAGCCGCGGCGAGATGTCCGCTTCCCACGTAGGGAATGCCGGACATATCGAGCAGAGCCTGTATCGTGCCGTCGGCGCCTCTCTTGCCCTGCAGCACGGGGAAGACCACGTCTATCCTGCGCACGGTCGCGTCGCCGTCCTCGAGGACAACGATACCGCGGTGAAGCGGGTCAGGCGAGAGTATCGCGGACGCGCAGTCAGGGCTGGACTCCCAGCTCCCGTCGGCTATTTCCTCCACGTCCCCCGGGAAGTACAGCCAGCGCCCTTTCTTAGTGATACCTATGCAGGTAACGTCGTATTTGTCGGTGGGGATATTGCGAATCACCTCTGCGGCAGAGGCGAGGGACAGCTCGTGCTCCTGAGCTGTACCGCCGAAAATAACGGCAGCTTTTATCTTTGCCATATTGTTCTCCTTTATAAATGTGCTGAAAAATTCTATATAGTCAATTTCAAGTA
>JAUMVH010000072.1 GCA_030530245.1 Ruminococcus sp. | reverse complement strand
TGAACTAACGGTTCATACACGGTAGCTGCGAATCCGCCAGAGGGGGCTCCCCTCAGATAGACAGCTTTTTTCATTCAAACGACAGTATATAGCTCTTCATTTCGTTGAGGCACTCGTTGAAGGAGCCTGTGTTGTCGAAGCGGCGCTCCACTCCTGCCGCCGCGAGCTTTTCGTCCGAGAAGTCCGCCGTGTCCGCGATAAATCGGCGGCAGAGCTCCGTGTACTTGGGCTCGTCCTCACTTCGCTCACGTGCGACCGCACGCGCAAGCCGCTCGCCGTCCTCGACCTCGACGTACAGCGGGACTACCCGCTCCGCACCGAAGTGGTCGCGTATCGGTACGAACGATTCGAGCGTACCGATTATGGCGTAGCTGTGGGACTCAAGGTCGATATTGTCATTGGCGGTGAAGTACGTCCACTCGCCGAGCTTGGTGTCGTAAGTGCGGCTCTCGATTACCCTGCCCTCCGCCTTCATCTGCTCGAAAACGGCGCGGTCGACGAAGTGGTACTCCCTGCCCTCCTTCTCATTCTCGCGCATGGGACGGGTGGTGTATATCACGAGCGGGGTCAGCCCGAGACTGCCTACTATCGCGTTGTAAAGGCTGTCCTTGCCCGACGAGCTCTTCCCCATTATGCAGAATATCCTGTTCATATCAGAGCTTACCTCCATGTATGTGTTGACCATATTATAACATAGTTTTTCGGAAATAGCAAGGCTTTGACTCCGACCGAGCAAGCGGTAGGGCTCCCGTGCATTTTCGGCAAAAGCAGTACAAAAGATTTCGCAGATATCAATAAAAATATAGCAAATTTGACTTGACAAGCGAGCAGATTAGCGGTATAATATAAATGTGTAATTGTGATTATCAGCAATTCGTGCTGAAATAAAGAGCAAATGAGGGTGACAGCTATGTCAAAACCGATAGAGATTGCCGTTATCGTTGCAGGTATCGACGAGGAATACCAGAATGCCGTGCTCGAGGGCATAATCTCATTCGCTAAGTCCCACAACGTGAATATTTCCTGCTTCGCCCCTATCGGCGGAGTTATCTCCATCTCCAAGTACGACCTCGGAGAATACAACATCTTCTCGCTCATCAACTTCGACCGCTTCGACGGCGTTATACTGCTCTCGAATACCATCAGCGACCCCGTCGAGAAGGAAGGGCTCATCATGCGCGTCAAGGCGTCGAAGCTCCCCGCTGTTGTCTTCGACTGCGACGACTACCCAGAGCTCTACAACATCAAGATAGACAATACCAACGCTATGCGTGCTATCGTCGAGCACGTCATAAATGAGCACGGCGCGAAGGTACTCAACTACATATCGGGTCCGCTCTCGAACCCCGAGGCTGAGGACAGATACCGCGCGTTCATCGACGTCATGGCGGAGAATTCCCTCCCCGTCGACGCAAGACGCGTCTTCTTCGGTGAGTTCCGCGCTCAGGACGGCAAAAAAGCCGTCAAGACCTTCTTCAACTCCAAGCTCTCCAAGCCCGACGCCATCATCGTCGCGAACGACAATATGGCGCTCGCCGCAGTCGATGAGCTGAGGACGCTCGGCTACAGAGTCCCCGAGGACGTCATCGTCACGGGCTTTGACAACACCTTCAACGCGCGCCACCACTCCCCTTCCCTCACAACCGTCGACAGACCGCTCGACGCCGAGGGCTATCAGGCGTGTCAGGTCATACTCGATATGATAGAGGGCAGGACTACCGACAACGAGGTAACGCTTCAGGCTACTCCCGTATTCGCTGAGAGCTGCGGCTGCAAGAGCGAATACGACGAAAGCGTCAGCAGCTACAAGCAGAACGTTTTCAAGCGCCTTACCGACTGCCACAACGATATCGCTATCCTCAACCGTATGACCACCGACCTCGTCGACAACGACACCATCGAGGACACCCTCGAGGAGATAGCGAATTACCTGCGCGAGCTCCATCTCGATCACTTCGCGCTCTGCCTCTGCTCGAACTGGGACGAATCCTTCCGCGACGGCTGGAAGCAGAACGCTCAGCACAAGCCGCAGATACGCGGTTATACCGAAACCATGAGCGCTCCGCTCATTCTCGACGGCGACAGGAAGTTCTCGATCGACAGCTTCAACAGCAGCGATATGTACCCCTTCCGCAACGGCGAGTGCGGCAACGTCAGCATATTCCTGCCGCTGCACTTCCGTGAGGTCTGCCTCGGCTACTACATCATCACGAACAGCCAGTTCCCGCTAAAGAGTATGCTCTGCAACTCGATAATGCTCAATATAAGCCACTCTATCGAGAATATCCGCAAGCTGCTCAACCTCAACAGCATGATACACGAGCTCGACAAGCTCTACGTGAACGACCCGCTCTGTAACATCTACAACAGAAACGGCTTCATCAGGGCTGCCGACGCCATATTCAACCGCTGCAAGCGCACGGGCGAGAAAATGCTCATCGCGTTCATTGACATGGACGGCCTAAAGCTCATCAACGACAACTTCGGACACAAGGAGGGCGACTTCGCGCTCCAGCGTCTCGCGGGCGTGATAAGCAACTGCTGCGAGAAGGGCTACATTTGTGCGCGCTTCGGCGGAGACGAGTTCATTATCCTCGGCTCGGGAGCTCACGACGGCGATATCCAAACGCTCGAAGCCAACTTCAAGAAGCAGCTCGAGAACATCAACTCCGTGATAAATAAGCCGTACGAGATATCGGCAAGTATCGGCTCGATAATGTCCGATGTCACCGACGACCTGCTCCTGTTCACACTCATCACGCAGGCGGACGAAATAATGTACGAGAAGAAAAAGAAGAAGGCTACTTCACGATATCTTCGCAGAGAATAACAATAGTAAGGGCACCCTGATCGGGTGCCCGTTTTGTTTGTATCAGCTGTCGATGAAGTCGCGTATCTCCTGCATACGCCTGTCCCAGCTCGCGCTCTCGTCGGCGCATTTTTTCATATCCTCCCTCAGCACATCGAGCTTCTCCTGCGGGAGGTCCTTCTTGTAGCGAAGCTTGTGCTCAAGGCTCGCCCAGAAGTCCATCGCTATCGTGCGGAGCTGAACCTCCACCTTCGTCAGGCGCTTCTCGTTCTCGAGAAATATCGGCACCGCGACGATGAGGTGCAGGCTCCTGTAGCCGTTGGGCTTGGGCTCCTTTATGTAGTCCTTGCGCTCGATGAGGAAGATGTCGTCCTGTCCGAGGAAGCAGTCGGCGAGGCGGTAGATGTCGTCGATGAACGAGCATACCACCCTCACGCCCGCGATATCGGAGAGGTTCTCCTCCATACTCGCGAGAGTTACGGGCACTCCCCTGCTGCCGAGCTTGTGGATAATGCTCGTGTAGCTCTTCATGCGCGACTGTATGAACTCTATCGGGTTGGTCTCGCCGCTGAGCGAGAACTGCTCGTTGAGCACGCGGAACTTCGTCTCCACCTCCATTATAGCGCATTTGTAGTAGGTGAAGAACTGCTTGATGGGTCCCGCTTCCTCCTCAATCATTTCGACGAAGCTGCTCTCGGTGATGTCGCCGCTTGTTATGAGTTTGACGCCGCGAATGGGGTCTCTCAGGTCTTGAAATGTATTATTCATTGTTTACTCCGAATCAGTTTTTTACTTTCTGCTTTTCCTCTGCAAGCAGCTTCAGGAACTCGTCCTTGGGGAGCGGACGCGCGAAGTAGAAGCCCTGCAGGTAGTCTACGCCGACCTCGCGCAGGAGATTCAGCTGAGCCTCGGTCTCGATGCCCTCGACGAGCACCTTTCTGCCCATCTGCTTTATCATGCGCACCGTATTCTCGAGGAGTATGCGTCCGAGCTCGTGGTCGACCGCGCTCCACAGGATACTCTTGTCTATCTTGATGATGTCGAGGTCCATGGAGAATATCGACATCACATTCGAGTAGCCTGTTCCGTAGTCGTCGAGCGAGAATCGGAAGCCCGAGCGCTTGAGCTCGGAAACTATCTGCGAGAGCTGGTCGTAGTCGCTGGCGGCGACCGACTCCGTTATCTCGAAGTTTATGCGGCTGCGGTCGATGCCGTATTTGTCGGCTTCGCGGTTTATGCTCTGCACGAAGCCGGGCTTCATGCACTGGAGCACCGAGAGGTTGACGTTGATGGCTTCGACGTTCCTGTCGTCCCTGAGCTCGCCGCTCAGGAGCTTGCAAACCTCGCCGAGCACGAACGTATCGAGCACGTCGACGAGTCCCATCTGCTCGGAAATGGGAATGAACTCATATGGCGGTATCTTGCCGATATTCTCGTCATCGAGGCGCAGCAGAGCCTCCGCTCCGTGCAGGCTGCCGTCCGCGAGGTTGAACGTAGGCTGGTAGTAGACCTCGAAGCTCTCCTTTTTCAGTCCGTTTACGATAGCGTTCTGTATAGCCGAGCGGCGAAGGAGGTAATTGAGGTCGCTGCCGTAGAGTATCTTCTTGTCGTTGCCCTCGGGCACTGGACTGTCCGCCATATAGAAGGCGTCAGCCGACGAGGGCAGTCGCTTGGGCACGTCCGCGAACATGATGACGGCTTTGAGCAGGTACTCGTTGTCGTTTATCGTCCACGGCTCCTCAAAGCGTGCGAGTATTTCATCTGCGAGCTTTTTCACGCGCTCCTCGTCCCTGTCGAGGATAGTGAGGGCGAAGGTCTGCGGGTTCATATTGTAGATGTACGAGCGCGATATCTTCGTTTTGAGGTAATCGCTCATCAGCGTGGAGAGGATATCCACGTTCTCCGAGCCCGTTACTCGCGGTATAATGTCGGCATTCGTGACCTTTATGCACATCACCCACAGCTCGCGCTTGTTGACGATGTAGTTGTTGAGGTCGAGCTGGAGCGCCCGTCGGTTGTAGAAGCCCGTATCCACGTCGATGCGGTCGTCCTCGGACTCGACGGATATCATGATGCCGAGCAGTCCGACGGACTCCGCGAAGAGCTCCGCCTTTACGTCGAGGAACAGCAGCTGTA
Source organism: Ruminococcus sp. (assembly GCA_030530245.1). Taxonomy (GTDB): domain Bacteria; phylum Bacillota; class Clostridia; order Oscillospirales; family Ruminococcaceae; genus Ruminococcus. The sequence goes on along the minus strand of JAUMVH010000072.1, from coordinate 7,442 downwards.
CGGCTATCCCCGCGAAGCAAATGAGGAAGAAGTAGAGTATCGCGATACGGCGGTTCATAACGACTGCTTTCCACGTATATATCATCGTGAACATACAAACCGCGAGGTAGAAACCCGCCGAGAGGTACAGCGTCGCCTCGGCATAGCCGCGGTCGAAGTCGCGGTTCGAGTCGTACCGGAAGAACCAGTCGAGGAAGGGATTGAGCAGTATCGTTATTTCCGTGACGATGAGCGGCAGCGCATAGATGAATCGTTTCAGCCGCCCGAACCGCGAGTGAGCGCCCGTCACGACGTTGACGTATACGAGCACGAGCGGCGGTATCAGCGCATGAAGCAGGAAGTAGCAGTACTCGCACAGCTTTATCAGCATAAACCAGCCCTCGGACTCGAAGCGGTGCGCGTAGCCTATCTCCGCGATTATCTGAGCTATCGCGTTCAGCGAGAGGGATCCCGCTATGATGAGGAAGAGCTTGTTATTGAGCTTAGCCGTCCTCTGCTGGAGAACGGTAACGAATATCGTGGTCACGAGGATAAGCAGTGCCGAGACGTAGAACGAAATATGGAACAGATCGGTACGCATAGCTTTTCTCCTTGTATGTCGGTCGTTAGCGGATATATTGTAAATCTTACGAATAGTAGTCTGATTTGTACGAAAATATTATATCATATCCCCAAAAGATATTCAAGTATAAATAGTAAATTTTTTTCAACACGCCATATGCACCGTGGAATTTCCCATCGGACATTTATTGCCGAGTCTGTTGCTTTTTTCGTTTTTTTATGTTATACTATCTATTAGATATAAAAGACCGCCCTTTTAGGGCAATGTAGGATAAATATACGGAGGACACACAGATGATTTACGTTACAGGAGATACTCACGGCGACCTCACCCGCTTCAAGGACCCGCAGATGAAAAAGCTCGGGAAGGGTGACACGCTCATAATATGCGGGGACTTCGGCTTCATATGGGACGGCTCCAAGCAGGAGCGCTCTGCCCTGCGGAAGCTCGCCGCAAAGGACTTCACCATCGCCTTCATCGACGGCTGTCACGAGAACTTCGACATCCTCGAGAGCTACCCCACCGAGATGTGGAACGGCGGCATGGCGCGCGTCATAGCTCCCAACCTTATACACCTCATGCGCGGGCAGATTTACACCATCGAGGGCAAGCGAATATTCACCTTCGGCGGCGGACACAGTCAGGACATCGAGTTCCGCAGCGACAACGACTGGTGGGAGCGCGAACAGCCTACCCACGAGGAGATAATGGAAGCCGTCGACAACCTCGAAAATCACGGCAATGAGGTCGACTACGTGATAACGCATGAGCCGCCTGCCTCTGTCAAGGACTGCCTCGGCGTGGACGTGTTCGAGCGCATAGAGGTGCACGCACTCTTCGAGGAGATAATCAAGTCGTGCACATATCAGAAGTGGTTCTTCGGCAAGTGCCACATCGACAAGAATATCCCCGTGAAATTCTACGCCGTGTTCAATAACGTCACTCCGCTGAAATGAGCGGACAGGCTCATTATACTCCCCCAAACAGAATAAATCCGACAGATCCGTCATAGAATTTACTATAACTTCTTTAGGAGGAACGTTATGAAAAAATTCAGTTTGACGGATCTGCTTATTTTTGTCATTTCCGCAGAGCTCGTGGGAGCTCTCTCGGCTCTGCTCTCGGGCGGCTACACCGACCTGTACGCGGAGCTCACACGCCCGCCGCTGTCGCCTCCCGCCGCAGTATTTCCCGTAGTGTGGACGGTTTTGTACGCGCTGATGGGTATCTCCGCCTACCTCGTGTGGCGCGAGGACACTCAGGCTTCACGCCGCGCTATCGGAGTGTACGTGGTACAGCTCGCGATAAACTTCTCGTGGAGCATAGTCTTCTTCCGCTTCGAGGCGCTGTTTGCGGCGGCAGTCGTGGCAGTGCTGCTCCTTGCGGCGGTAGCAGTGATGGTGTACAGCTTTTGGGGAGTCAGCAAAAAGGCGGCGTATTTACAGCTCCCCTACCTCGCGTGGAGCCTCTTCGCAGCCTACCTCGCGGCGGGTACTTTCCTGCTCAACAGGTAATTTTTCTTCCATTATTTTTGCATTGAAAACCGCTATCCTGTGAGGTATAATTAAGTTATCCCAAGAGGGAAATCTCACTCGGAGGTATACAGTTATGTGCAGAAATTTCTGGTCAATGCTTTGCAAGCTCTTCGGATGCTGCTAAGAAAAGAGGAGGACAGTTCGGGTAACTGTCCTCCTTCTTTTTATTTTGCGTTCTCGCCCGCGAGCTTCGGGAGCTTTATCGCCGCGCCCGTATACTTCACGCGGTTCACCACGAGAGCTATGAGCATGAGAGCCACCGCGAAGCCGAGCTCGATGAGCATATACATCGCGAGCCTCTCGGCGTCGAACTTCTCGTTTCCGCCGAGCATCTCGGTCGCCTTTACGTACCAGTACGCGGGCAGGAACTTCGCCGCCGCGAGCACTCCCTCGCCGAGCAGCGACATCGGAACAAATACGCCGCAGAGGAAGCTCGAGCCGAGACCGATTATCTGCGTTACAAGGCTAACGACCGTATCCGAAGGCTCAAACGAGCATATCACGAGCGCGATAGCCGTGCAAACGAGCGTGTATATGAGGGTGTTGAGCACCGCAAACCACGCATTGCCTGCGAACATACCGCCGTTCTGCACCACCGATACCACCATCATCAGCAGCCATATCACAGCGATGAAGGCTACGCTGCCCGCGATGAGCTGGAGCGTGTAGGAGCTCGACTTAATGCACGAGCAGTTCGTGCGGAAGCGGAACTCCTTCTTGCCGAGCTTGAGGAGCACGGGGCAGAGCGCACTGATGATGACCGACACGAGGATATACGCGAGATAGCGGAAGTAAGACGCCGAGCTCGAGCTGAGCACGCCGCCGCTCTCGGAGCGCGCTATCGTGACCTCTGCCTCCTGCAATACGGCGTCAGCCGCCATAGCGGAAGCCTCCGCCATGTCCATGCCGCCTGCGAGGTAGCCTCGGACGGAGCTGACGTAGCTGTCGAGGAGCTGCGAGGCGATGACTGTCGAGTAGGTCTCGTGCATATGGTAGGTCGAGAACATACCCTCTGTGTCACCCGATGCGAGCTTGTCGCTGAAGCCGTCGCTGATGATGAGGACGTAGTCGACCGACTCGAAATAGAGCGCCTGCATTATCTTGTCCCTGTCGTTGGCGAGCTTGACTATCTCGTGCTTTCTGCCGATAAAATCGCGGAGAGCCGCGCTCTCGGCGGTGCCGTCCTCGTCGAAGACCGCTATCTTGAGCGAGGCGTCCTTGAAGGTCTTCTCGGCAGCCCCAGCCCTCGACATCGGTATCAAGATGGCGACGAAGACGATTATATATATCATCGGTGTCATGATGTTCTTTTTCAGCACCATGAAAAACAGCTTAAAGACTTGCATACTTTCTCCTCCTTGTAATGAGCAGTCCGAGAATGTAGAATATCACGGACTCGGCAAGCATGATGACTATCTTGCGTGTGAAGACGTCATAGCCGCTGTAGAGATTGAGCGCGGAGATACTGTCGGTGACGAGCGCCGCGGGGTTGAGGTCGTTGAACCACGGAGCCTTTTCAGCAAAAAAGCTTTTCATATTTCCAGCCATGAGACCGCTGAAAAAGCACAGCAGCATGGATACAGACATGAGCACCGCTGTCTTTGCCTTCTCCTTCATATGACTGAGCGAACCTACGAAAAATCCAAACGACACGCCCATTATACCGCCGCATATCGCTGCGATGTAGACAAACGGGAGCCTGTCGCCGTAGTCGACCTTGAGCACGAATGCCGTAAACGTTACGCAGATTATCATGCATATCGACTGCACCACCCACGTACCTGCAAGGCTCGCGAGAAGACCTATCGACTTGGGAGTAGAGGAGCAGCTCCTGCGGGCGCCGACCTCCGAAAGATTTGCCTGCTGACCGATAGCGATGTGGAGGCCCGTCAGCGAGCCGTACATCGCGACCATAGCGATGAGGTTGTAGTAATACTGGATATAGATATCGGTGTTGCCGTTTGTGAGCGGAGCCTCCTCCGAGGTCGTTATCTCCTCGGACAGCGCGTCGATGACCGCCTGAACCTTCGTCGGGTCGTTCTTGACGGCGTCGGTGATTATCTTCTCGCGGGTCATGTACTGCTCGATGAAGAGCTTGAGCACGGACTGCTCAACGCCTTCGCCCGCAACTGTGAGCGTTATCTTGTCGCCCGAGTATATCACGCCCTTGATATCGCCGTCCCTGAGCTTTTTCAGTGCCTCGTCCTCGGAGAGGTATTCGGCTCTGAGGATGGCATCGTCCGAGCCCGAAACGCTGTCGATGACCGAGCGGAAGACCACATTCTCCTGCGTCTCGACTATAGCCGTGGGGATAGGGTCTGTATTTGTCTGCTTGTCGTAGAGCCCGCCGAACGCCACCTTGAAGAAGGTGCCGAGTATCATCGGGAAGAGCATCAGCCAGAAGATAACGTCTCTCACTCTGAGAGAGCTCTTTATCTCGTATAAAAAATTGTGCAGGAACATCGTCATTCCTCCTTGTCTCTGAGAGCTTTGCCTGTTATCTCGAGGAACACCTCGTTGAGCGTCGGGAGCTCGGAGTATACTCTGCCGAAGCTCACCTCATGCTTCTGGAGCGTATCGAGCGCGCGGATAAGGTTGTGCTTGCCGCCCGAGCAGCTTATGACGAGCACCTTCTCGTCGTACTTCACGTCATACACGTGCGGCAGAGCCCGCACCTCCGCGAGCACGTCCGCGCCGAGTCCGAGCACCTCTATCGAGATGGTCTCGGTGTTCTTTATCATGCGCTTTAGCTCGTCCTTGTTGCCCTCGGCGACCTTTCTGCCCTTGTCCATGATAGCGATGCGGGTGCATATCTGCTCGACCTCCTCCATGTAGTGGGAGGTGTAGATTATCGTAACGCCGCTGCGGTTGAGCTCCTGTATGCCCTCGAGTATCTTGTTGCGGCTCTGCGGGTCGACGGCGACCGTCGGCTCGTCAAGGATGATGAGCTTCGGCTTGTGGGCGATACCGCAGGCGATGTTCAGTCTGCGGAGGAGTCCGCCCGAAAGCTTCTTGGGGTAGAACTTGGTGAAATCCTCGAGTCCGACGAACTTTATAGCCTCGTCGACGTACTGTGCGCGGAGCTTCTTGTCGGTGATGTAGAGGCCGCAGAAGTAGTCGATGTTCTCTCTGACGGTGAGCTCCTCGCTGACTACGACGTTCTGCATGATGATACCGATGTCCTTCTTGATGTCGTAGCTGACGGGAGTCATCTTCTTGCCGAAGATCTCTATGCTGCCCTTATCGAACGAAAGCAGCGAGAGCAGGCAGTTTATCGTTGTTGTCTTGCCCGAGCCGTTGGGTCCGAGGAGACCGAAGACCTCGCCCTCCTTTATCTCGAGGCTGAAGTGGTCGAGCGCTACGAGCTCGCCGTATCTCTTGACAAGATTGTCTATTTTTACAACAGTGTTTTCCATATCGTTACCTCCTGAATGGCATCTGTGTTTCTCACTGTACCCATTATAGCTCACATCGCGGAGGATTTGAAGTGTCGCCTGTCAGAACTTTCACATGACATTTGTCATTTTTTCTGAGCCTTGCTATTTTCAGAAAACTGTGGTATAATTATACCATTATTTAGAAAGGAGCAGGCGTATGGGTATTATCCTCGACAAGCTCGCACTGCTTTTTCTGTGCGTGATAGCCTTTTCGTTCTCGGACAGCGCCCTCATATCCGTAGCAGGTCTGCTCCTGCTGCTCATCGTGTCCTCGCTCGCGGAGGTGACGAGGGAGTTCAGGTACAGCTGCCTGTTCCCGCTTGCGTACGGTTGCGGGTGCATATTCCTCCCCGAGCTCGCCTGCGGAGCTCCGCTGATACTCTACGACTGCCTGCGCATGAAAAAATGGTGGGCAGCTCTTCCGCTGTGCACGGCGGTGTTCAGGCTCGAGCACTTCGGCAACATTCAGATCTTCGTCATACTCGCGGGAGTATTCGTGGCAGCCGTGTTCTACCTGCGCGTGTTCAGGCTCGAGGAGCAGGTAGGTTCCCTGCGCTCAATGCGTGACGAGGTGACGGAGAAAAACCTCGAGCTCGACGACCGCAACCGCGAGCTCGCCGACGCGCAGGACAACGAGGTGCGTATCGCGACTCTGCGCGAACGGAACCGTATCGCACGCGAGATACACGACAACGTGGGACATATGCTCACGCGGTCGCTCTTGCAGTCGGGAGCGCTCATCGTCATCAACAAGGACGAGAATATGAAGGAGCCGCTCGAGGAACTGCGCTCCACGCTCGACAGCGCAATGACGAGTATCCGTCAGAGCGTGCACGACCTCCACGACGACTCGCTCGACCTGAAAAAGATAATCGAGGACAGCGCGTCCGCCGCGGACGAGAGGTTCACGGTAAGCCTCGACTACGACATCGGAAGTGACGCTCCCGCGAAGGTAAAGCTCTGTATCGCGGGCATCGTCAAGGAGGGGATCTCCAACGCGATAAAGCATTCGAGCGGCGATAAGCTCGATATATCCGTCCGCGAGCACCCCGCGTTCTATCAGCTTCTGATAATGGACAACGGCAGCTCGGACAGGATAAACGAAACAGGTATCGGACTCAAGAGTATGAAGGAAAGAGCGGAAGGCGTCGGCGGCTTCATCAGCTTCACGCCCTCAGAGGAGGGCTTCCGCGTATTTGCCTCTATCCCTAAAATTAAGGAGAATATATGAATATTGCAGTTATAGATGATGACAAGCTCGTAGCTATCTCGCTCAAGACCATACTCGAGAGCACGGGGAATATAACCGTCGCGGCTATGGGCTCGAGCGGCGAGGAGGCTATCAGGCTCTACCGCGAGGTGCACCCCGACGTCATACTCATGGACATTCGCATGGAGGGCATGACGGGTATCGAGGCGGGCACGCAGATACTCGCGGAGGACCCGTCCGCGCGCATACTCTACCTCACGACCTTCGCGGACGACGAATACATAATAAAGGCGCTGAATATGGGCGCAAAGGGCTACATACTGAAGCAGGACTTCGACGGCATAGCTCCCGCGCTCGAAGCCGTGATGAACGGTCAGACCGTATTCGGCGAGCGCATAATCACGAAGATACCCGAGCTGATGAAGCCCAAGAGCGACTACGACTTCGCTGCCCACGGCATAAACGACAAGGAGCGCGAGATAATGGAGCTCGTCGCCGAGGGACTCAGCAACAAGGAGATAGCCGCGAAGCTCTTCCTCGGAGACGGCACAGTCCGCAACTACATAAGCACTCTTCTCGAGAAGCTCTGTCTCCGCGACAGGACGCAGCTTGCGGTGTACTACTACACAGAGGTAAAAAAATAATGTGCCGAAGGCACACCGATACTATTCACTATTCGTTATTCACTCTTCACTATT
>JAUMVH010000071.1:7712-12431 GCA_030530245.1 Ruminococcus sp. | reverse complement strand
AGCAGCTCTCCGACATCATCGAGCGCTGCATAAAGATACATGGCACGACAACTACCTCCGAGGTGCTTGACCGAATCAAGGCTCTCGGCTACAAATACTCCACAAGAGCGGCTCTTACCGTTGCCGTATGCGACGCCTCCATTCCTCCGCAGAAGAAGGAGATACTCGCAAGGGCTGACGAGGAGGTCGCACGTATCACAGAGGATTACGAGTACGGCTACATCTCCGCTGAGGAGAAGTCCAAGCAGGTCATCGAGCTTTGGACAAACACCAACGACGAGGTCACAGCCGCACTGAAGGCGAACTTCGACCGCTACAATCCTATCTGGATGATGGCGGACTCGGGCGCCCGTGGTTCTATCTCGCAGATACGTCAGCTCGCAGGTATGCGCGGACTTATCGCCAATACCTCGGGTGCCGTAATCGAGATCCCTATCCGCGCTAACTACCGTGAGGGTCTTAACATCCTCGAGTACTTCATCGCTTCCCGTGGTGCCCGTAAGGGACTTGCCGATACGGCTCTCCGTACCGCTGACTCGGGTTACCTGACACGTCGTCTCGTTGACGTTTCTCAGGACGTTATCATACGCGAGGAGGACTGCGGTACTACCGACGGTATCGAGGTTTACGAGATAAGAAACGGCAACGAGATAGTTGAGCCCTTCGCAGAGCGTCTCGTGGGCAGATTCCTCTCTGAGGACCTCCGCGACGAGGCAGGCGAGCTCATCGTCTCCAAGAACAAGCTCATCAACGACGCCGACGCGAAGAAGATAATCGACGCGGGCGTTGAGAGGATAACTATCCGCTCCGTACTCAACTGTAGGGCAAGAAACGGCGTATGCGCGAAGTGCTACGGCGCTAACCTTGCGTTCAACAACGTTGTATCGGTCGGCGAGGCTGTCGGCGTAATCGCGGCGCAGTCCATCGGCGAGCCCGGTACTCAGCTCACCATGAGAACGTTCCATACGGGCGGCGTTGCTTCCGCAGACGCGGAGGATATCACACAGGGTCTTCCCCGTGTTGAGGAGCTCTTCGAGAGCAGACGTCCCAAGGGCGCGGCTATACTCTCCAAGATAGCAGGTAAGATAACCATCGAAGAGGTAAAGACTACCCGCAATATCATCGTCACCAACGACGAGACAGGCGAGAGCGAGAGCTATATGATACCGTATAACCTCAAGATACGCGTTCAGGAGGGCGAGCAGATAACCAAGGGCACGCGCCTCACAGAGGGCAACATCTACCCCGCCGATATCCTCAATATCCTCGGTATCCACGACGTTCAGAACTACATCATCAATGAGGTTCAGAAGGTTTACCGCTTACAGGGTGTTGATATCAACGATAAGCACATCGAGGTAATCGTCCGTCAGATGCTCCGCAAGGTCAAGGTAGAGGATTCGGGCAGCAGCTATCTGCTCCCCGGCAACCTTGTTGACCGCAAGGAGATAGATGCTATCAACGAGGAGCTTCAGGCTCGTATCGACGCGGGCGAGTACGATGTACAGCTCGTACAGGTAACTCCCGTGCTTCAGGGTATCACCAAGGCTTCCTCGAACTCCGACAGCTTCATGTCCGCGGCTTCCTTCCAGGAGACCACGAAGGCTCTCACAGATGCCGCTATCAGAGGCAAGAGCGATAAGCTCCTCGGACTCAAGGAGAACGTTATCATCGGTAAGCTCATTCCAGCGGGTACAGGTATGGACTGCTACAGCCACGTCAAGGTCGTAAAGAACGAGGCGTACGGCGAGCACAATCCCGCAATTGCAAACAACGCGATAGTATAAAGACAATATCCCCGATACCGCGCGGTATCGGGGATAGCTGTAAAGGAGCGTAAAATATGAGATATACATACAAGCCGAGAATGGTCTGCGCTCAGCAGATAAGCTTCAACATCGACGGCGACGTCATCACCGACGTAGCCTTCCTCGGAGGCTGCAATGGCAACCTCAAAGCCGTGTCCAAGCTCGTGGACGGCATGACCGTCAGGGAGATAGAGGCAAAGCTCAAGGGCAACACCTGCGGCGCGCGCCCGACGTCCTGCGCCGACCAGCTCTGCCTTGCGATACGCGAGGCTTACGAGAAGTCGAAGGCGTAAGGCTATGATACGCGAAATAAGAGAGGGCGACCTCAGAGGTTTGCTCGAGCTGTATACGCACCTCCACGAGAAGGAAGTGCCCGAAATAGACGGCAAGGTGACGGCGATATGGGAGGCGATACTCGCCGACCCTAATCACCACATCATCGTCGCCGAGGAGGACGGGAGGATAGGGTCGTCCTGCGTCTGTCTCATCATACCCAACCTCACTCGCGGACTGAGACCGCACGCCTTCATCGAGAATGTCGTCACCGACAGCGCATACCGCAAGCGTGGGCTCGCGACTGCCTGCCTCGACTGCGCGAGGGACATCGCCGAGAGGGAGGGCTGCTACAAGCTCCTGCTCGCGACAGGCTCGAAGGAGGAGAGCACGCTCAGATTCTACGAGCGCGCAGGCTATAACAGCACCGATAAAACAGCCTTTACGCAGTGGCTGTGATAAAGGCGGCATCAGGAGCATTGTTTATTGATACAAGCTGTCGGGGAGACCTCTGTGAGCGGAGGTCTCCTTTTTTGCGCCGTGTGGGCTCGGGTGTAAAAAAACGGGCAGTTTCGGACGGCGAATTTGGTCTGTTTTAGGCTTGAAAAGCACGTGCAGATATGCTACAATAATATAGAGTATACCTATTTGGTACTAACAATGACTTTATTTGCGTCGGGAGCAACAAGATCGCGCTCCGACGGACAGAAGAGGGAATGATATGAAAGCTCGGAGATATGCGGCAGTGCTCGCTTCGGCGGCAATGGTAACAATGATGGCTTCGGCGGCGCTCGGTGCGCACGCGGAGGAGCCTGCATACAGCACGACGCTCGCGACAGACGCGGAGCTCACATCGGTAACGCTCGACAAGTACCTCGTCATGGACAAGGACGCGAACGTGCCTGTTTCGGTGTTCACGTTCACGGTCGAGTCGGGGACGGAGACAGCGGCTGACACGGAAAGCGGGAGGCTCGCGGTGAAGAGCTTCGCCAAGCTGCCCGCGCTCAGTATCGGCGGTGGCTCGCCCAAGAACGGCGGCAGCATAAATATGACCTTCTCCCCGAGCGACGAGACGGTCGCGGAGGCAAGCGCGGGGACTGACTCACCGACGTTCGTGACTCCCGCCGACAGCAATGACGAGAAATACGTGAAGAAGACGCTCACCCTTGATTTTTCGGGAGTTACCTTCCCCGAGCCTGCGGTCTACCGCTACATCATCACGGAGTCGGGCAGCAATCAGGGCGTGACGAACGGCTATGCCGCGGCTGATGCTCCCGAGACCGCGAGGACGCTCGATGTATATGTTGTGAACGCCGACACCACCGACCCCGTTACCGACCAGCCCCAGCTCAAAATAGCGGGCTACGCGATGTACAAGGGCAGACAGTCGGGCGCGCCGAGCTCGACGGCGGCCGACGAGGGCGAGACTCCGAACGGGGCAGAGGTCGAGGGCACTGTGAAGAGCCGCTCTCTCACGAATGCCTATGCTACGCATGATTTGACGTTCGGCAAGGTAGTGAAGGGCAATCAGGGCTCGAAGGATAAATACTTCAGGTACACGGTTGAGATAGGCGGCATTGTCGCGGCGGGAACTGCGCTCAGTGCCGACCTTTCACGCGCTGATTCGGCTGTGCCCGCAGCTCCGAATCCCGCTACGAAAGCCGATTACGCGGGCAGAGCAAATCCCGCGGAGCTCGTCGCCTACACGACGGCGACCCTCGCTGATAACGGCTACACGGTCGAGCCCGACGACTCGGGTGAGAGCTACACGATAACCGCCGAGTATTACCTCCAGCACGGGCAGTACATCACGATAAAGGGTCTGCCCGAGGGCGCGACCTATACCATTACCGAGAGCCGCGAGGACTATACGTCTGCAGACGGTATCTCCGCCGCCGACAGCACCCTCGACTGGGACGGCGCTGACGGCTATGATGCACTATCCGATGACGTCAGCGGAACTGTCGCGGACGCTGACATACATACTGGCTTCACCAACGAGCTCAGCGGCATTATCCCCACGGGCGTGCTCACGACGGAGGCCGGCGCGTTCGGACTTTTTGCGCTCGGTATCTGCGGAGCGCTCGGCGGAGCTGTCTATCTGAGAAAAAAGAAAGCCAATGAAAAATAGCGTCATGCTGAGGCTGTGGAAAGCGCTCGACGAGCTGTATACCCGCCTTGTTATCGCGCTTTTCGTCGTGATATCGCTCATCGGCGCGTGGCAGCTCTACGACAACTACTACCTCTATACGCATACGCTCGAAAAGAGCGTGACCGAGTACAAGCCCGACCCGTCCGCACCCGAAACAGCGGCGGAGCTGCCGTTCACCGACAGCATGGTCGCGTGGATAACCATCGACGGCACGGGCATAGACTACCCCGTCATGCAGGGCGAGGACAACTACCGCTTTCTCAGCACCGACCCGTTCGGGAGCTATTCCGCCTCGGGGAGCATTTTCCTCGATTGCAGGAGCAGCCCCGATTTCACGGACGGCTTCTCGGTGCTCTACGGACACCACATGGACTACGGTAAAATGTTCGGAGCGCTCGACAGCTTCCTGAACGAAGACTATATGCGGGAGCACTCCGCGGGCGAGCTCATTGTCGGGCGGGATGCGGAGAAGGTGTACGGGCTCGA
>JAUMVH010000071.1:0-7702 GCA_030530245.1 Ruminococcus sp. | reverse complement strand
AGGTGTTCGCGGCAATGCGGCTGAGCTCGCGCGAGAGCACCGTCTTTGACTTGGAGCAGGACGCGGTCCGCAGCTATATCAGCGAGAATGCGGAGGTGCTCACGTCCGAGCGCGACGCACCCATACTCGCGATGTCGACCTGTGCCGACGCAGACCCGACGACGAGAACGGCGGTGTTCTGCTACATCATCGAAAAATAGGAGCGCAATGCTCATCAGATACAGCGCGGAGAGCGCTGATTCCCGTTTTGGCAAGGAGGGGAGAAAATGCTAAGGAAACTGAAAATGCGGCTTATGAGCGCAGCCTGCGCCGCGGCGATGATACTGCTGCCCGTTACGGGGACGTTCAGCACGAGCGTATCGGCGGAGAACGGCGCCGTTACCGAGTCCGCGGACGACAGGGAGCTCAGCTATCAGAGCATAGAGCTGTACCCGAGCGGCGAGGAAGCCGAGCAGGTGATAACGCTCGAGGGCTATATGCCCGAGGGCGCGGAAGCCGAGGCGGTCGACGTATCGGACGAGCGCGGCGCCTTAGCCGCATTTGACATAACGATAAGGGACGGCGAGGACGAGTACCAGCCTGCCGAGGGCGAGCTGATACTCGTAGAGATAGCCGACCCCGTCCTTGCGGAGCTGAGCGAGGCTGAGCTGTGGCACGTCGCCGACGACGGCACACGCGAGCAGATAACGGAGTTCACGCTCGCGGACGGCGTGCTGACCTTCTATGCGGAGGGCTTCTCGATTTATGAGATAGTTACCGATGATAACGTCAAGCCTGTAACTGCTACCGACAAAGGGTGGCAGAAGCTCACTGACCTTAGTTATCTTGCAGACCACGGCGATGAGGGGTTCTATATTTGTTACAAAAGCAACGATGGGCGTTTTGCTATGAATTCCGTGACAGAAAACATAAAGAATACAGAAGGAAGAACAGGACTGAGCGTAACAAACGGCATAAAGGACAACAACAAAAAAGGCGCAAGTGATTCAAATGTAAATGGCAATCAGCTCATTCAGAATGCGCAGAATGCAGGTGCTTCGCTCTATTATTTTCAGCCGACAGATGACGGTAAATACTATATTTACTGCAAAGACGCTTCCGGTGAGAACCTGTATGTAAAATCATCAGAGGTAAAAGTCAATAATACTTTTATCAGAAGCCTTGACCTTGTTTCGGACGTGAGTGACGCTTCAAGGTGGACATTGGGCGGAAGCGACGGCAATTTTACTCTGCAAGATACAGAGACCAAGCTTTACTGGAATAATACATATGAGAATAATAAGCCTTACGGTTTTGCTGCTTATACTGATCCTCAGAATTTTATCGTCTGGCGCTATGTCCCTCTTGACTCTGACCCGTATAACCTCGACGGCAAGACCTACGGTCTGATGAACTACGTTAGCGGCACGCACGGCTACGCGCTCGTTGCCGAGGACGAAAACGTCCACTCACTCATTCAGCTTGTAATGCGCAAGAGCGACAATTCGTTCAGCGACCCTTACTACGTCGACGAGGGCAGCGAGGCTACGCGCTGGACCTTTCACAAGGCGGGCGAGGACAGGTACACCCTCGAGGGCGATACCGAGAGCGGTATGAAGTACCTCGCCGTCAGCGCCGAGGGCGAGCTGACTATCGCCGATTCCGCAGAGGAAGCCGCTGAATTCACGGTCACTCCCGACAGCGAGGGCAAGAAGATACGGCTTTCGGTCGGCGGCAGATACGTGACCTACGACGGCGAGTCGTCATTCGTTCTTACGGACACGCCTTCGGATAAAAGCTACCTCAACTTCATCAGCTTTGCGAATGTTGACGCAGAGGACAACGTGGTATACTCCGCCGACCGTATAAGCGTCTCGGACGATAACCTGAAAACTGGCGACAGGGTCATCGTGTACACCCGTATATGGAACGAGGATACCCTGAAGTACGATATGTACGCCGTGGACTACAACGGCACGCTCTACCCCTGCTATGCGAGCGGCGGCAAGATACTGTGGCTTGCGGACGGCACGGGCTCGCTCGAGTGGGAATTCACCGAGTACGTCGACCCCGTTACCAAGCAGCCGAACTACTACTACGAGCTGTACAACCCCTATTCCGAGAAGTACTTCGCTCCGCAGCTTGGCGGCGGACAGGTGCTGTCGGAGAATAACATCGGTATAAATATGCAGGGACGCAGAAACGACGACTTCTACACGAAGATAACCGCTTGGGACAAGTCGCACTACTCCTATGTCGGACTGCGCCCGAATGCGGATAACAGCGCTCTTGAGCCCTGCGCGGAGGCGGTCTCGGCGGACTTCTACTTCGCGACGCTCGAGCCGCTCAATCTCAGCGACAGGCTTCATGAGGTAGCCACGGTCGATAACAACGACCATGGCATTACCATAAAAATGCAGGATTTCGGTACTAAAGATGAAATGTGCGGTTTTCTTGGCAGCAGCGTGGGTGGCGCTGTAAAAACGACAGACCCGAATCTGCTTTCCACTGACATCGGGGCTGACGGCTACCCCAAAATAACTAAGGGCGCCAATGCGGGGCAGTCGCTTGCGGGTCTCTACAACTCACCAACCGTTGTAAACCACCTTTTTATCGAGAGCGTCTACAATTCGAGCGGCTATTTCGAGTTTGACAGCTGTCAGAATACAGCTACGCTTTGCAACGAAGACGGAACGATGAAATCCACGTACAACGTCAAAGATCATCAGGGGAACATTGTCCCGACTGTAGATTTTACGGTATACAGGGAGCTCGGAACCGATAATAACAAAGGTATTACTCACCAGCACGGACAGTTTTTCCCATATAATACCATCATACCGGGGTATTATTCTTCAGAGAATGAGTACAATATGTATGATTCGCTTCAGAATGAGCTCAGTAATGATGACCCGAGAAAAAAAGAGAAGCTTTACAGATATATATACAGCGGCAGCCAGCCCAACTGCTACAACGGCATGGAGCTCGACGCCTCGTTCGTACAGACCGCGAGCGGACTCGACGCGTGGGGACACGACATCATTTTCGAGTTCACGGGCGACGACGACTTCTGGCTCTACGTTGACAACGAGCTCGTCATCGACCTCGGCGGCATACACTCTGCGCTTGAAGGAAAGGTCAATTTCCGAACGGGCAAGGTAAATGTCAACGGCAAGGAGACTACGCTGAGAGAGCTGTTTGAAAAGAACTACATAGCCCGCGGCTTGTCCGAGACCGAGAGAATCGCCAAGCTCGACGAGCTGTTTGAACTCAACAAGGAAGGGCAGTACATATTCAAGGACTACTCCACCCACACCATGAAGATATTCTACATGGAGCGCGGCGCGGGTGCGTCAAATCTGCATATGCGCTTCAATCTCGCCTCCGTAACGCCGGGACACGTCGTTGTCTCGAAGGAGATGAGCGGCGAAGGCGCGAGTGAGATAGACACCGACTTCGTGGAATATCCCTTCCAGATATTCTACACGCTCCCCGAGGGCGAAAACGGCGAGCCGGGGGATGAGATCTCTCTCGAAAACGGTGATAGCTTCGTGGGCGTGACGTATCAGACCTCCAATCAGCCCGTCACGTTTATGAGAAAATACAGACCTCCCGGAGTGAGCGAGGAAGATGCATACGAAAACGTCTACTTCATCAACCCGACAAAGAACGCGGAAATATCCTTCCCCGACAACGCTATCGGCTACAGGATAGTCGAGTGCGCCGTGGACAATTCTATCTACGAGAACGTACTG
The DNA here is from genome assembly GCA_030530245.1 of Ruminococcus sp. Lineage (GTDB taxonomy): Bacteria > Bacillota > Clostridia > Oscillospirales > Ruminococcaceae > Ruminococcus. The sequence continues at coordinate 3,968 of JAUMVH010000071.1, read as the reverse complement.
ATTAACGGCGAGGAGGTAGGAATCGACGGTAAAAGCAAAATAGACTTCAAGGGCAATTTGAGGGACTATGACTCGGGGGCGGAGACTGTTGAACTGAGACCGTCCATCTCCTTTGAGAATTTTGTAAGGAAGGATGTTATCAAGGACCTTCGTATCACGAAGAAGCTCCTCGACGAGGACGGCAACGAGATAACGGACGACGATACCACGTTTGACTTCAGGCTGTATCTCTCGCCCGTGAACGTGCCCGAGGACGAGATACCTCCCGCAAATATGCACAGCTACCTCGTGCTCACACCCGAGGGCAATATGTGCAGGAACGACCCCTTAAACGAGCAGTTCGTTGATACGGGCGTGGAGTATTCGTCTTCTGCATTGAAGGCGCTTCCCGATTCGTCCGAGAGCGGCGAGCTCGCGAAGACGGACGTTGTATTCTCCACATCGGGCTTTGGCTCTATCTCGCGTATACCAGCGGGCTACACGATATGCGTACCCGGCTTGCCTCCGGGGACGGTCTTCAAGGTCACTGAGGATATCAAGAGCGGCTACGGACTCAAAGAGTACGTGATGGTGAAGGGCACAAAGATCGACGAGGACTATCAGGCAATCGAGATACCCTCCTATCTGCCGCACATCACCAACAATACTGAGGACCCGAACAATATAGGCGTCCTCCGCGCCGAGACCGACGCTCGGTTAGAGGTGCACAACATGAAGGGCTACGGACTCACCGTGAACAAGAAGTGGAGCGACCTCGACCTGACGACGGCTCACGACCCGATATACTTCGCGGTGTACGTCGACGGCGTGCTCCTTGAGGATTCGGTCAAGCAGGTAAAGTCGCCGTCAGTTTCGGCGTATTACTTCTGGACCTCCCTCAAAAAGGAAAAGAACGGCACGGAGCGCACGAGCCTTGACGGATACGTGGTGAAGGAGGTCATTCTCAGCGGCACGCCCGAGGTGGACAGCAACGGAAACGTCACGAACGCGGGCAAGCTCACGGTAACGCCGTTGAATAGCGGCGGCAAACAGACTCTCACCGCGACGCGTACGGCTTCGGCTACTCCCGAGGGCGAGGACAGCGATAAGCGGTTCGACTACATCGTGTCCTATCAGCAGGGCGAGGACGACGGCTCATCGCGCACCGATACCGTCACGAATACGCGCGAAGGCGGCATAGCGGTAAGGCTGTTCAGGTGGAACAGCGATACGCCTCTCAGCGGCGGCATATTCACCCTTAAGGACAGCACAGGCAAGGAATTGGGGTCATACACCTCCGACTCCGAGGGACTCGTCACGATGATGTATGATTTCAAACGCGGCGAGCGCTATACGCTCACGCAGACGACTGCGCCGAGGGGCTATGTCGGACTTCACAGCAGGATAGAGGGCACTGACAAGGTAATACAGAAGCCGCTCACGTTCGTGGTAAACGACGATGATTCGGTATCTCTGTTCTACTCCGACGGCACGGAATGGGGGACAAAATCCTCCGACGACAGCAGATGGGCGAACTATAAAACGGGCACGAACGGTATAACCGCTTTCGTGGACGTGTACAACAAGGAGTTCAACTTCAAGATAGTGAAGACGGACAGCGCGGAATCGGAGCTTATGCTCGGCGGAGCGCACTTCGCACTGTATAAGCAGGCGAAAACGACTATCAACGGCTTAGTCAAGCCAAAAGACGCGATGGCAGGCTTCGAGGACCTTGTTACTGCAAACGGCGAGGTCGTGGTCTGCGGCGGAGACAGCGGCAGAGTCATCACTCCGGGCGAGAAGGGCTCGGTGTACTTCCTTGAGGAGACGAGCGCGCCGTTCAACTATAAGAAGCTCGACGATGATATAATCTTCCGCATATCGGCGGTGGGAGTGCCGTCACTGGTCGACGACGCCTACAACGGTCGGCTCGAGCAGCTCGACGACTGCTTCATCTACACGCTCAGCGTGCCTAACGAGAAGGAGGACAAGACGCTTCAGACGCTCACCATCGAGAAGGTGGTGGAGGGCTCGTTCGGCAATATGGCGCAGGACTTCGACTTCACGGTCAAGGTGGAGAACGCGGGAGACGGCGAGGACTTCAAGTGGGCTAAGAACGGCGAGGAGCAGAAAGAGCTCATGCCGCGCACAGGCGGAACGTTCACGATGCGTCACAGCGACAGGGTCGAGATAGCCCTGCCTGCGGACGTTGAGGTAACCGTCAGCGAGGACGGCGCGGGCTACGAGCAGACGTTCAGGCTCGGGGACTCGGAACCCGTGAAAAAGAGCAAGCTCAGCTTTGAGTTCACGGAGTCGGAGAAGCTGACGGTCACGAACAGGCTCGACGGCGACGTGGCGACGGGTATACCGCTGACGTTCGGGAATTCGCTCGCGATAACGGCGTTCCCGATGATAATGGTCGGCTATATAATGTACCGCAGACGCAGGCGGACAGAATAAAAATACAGCCATAAGGAAGCTTCGTGCTTCTTTATGGCTGTTTGTTTTAGTGAATGAAAGCGGTGCGCCGCGCGGATGCCTCACACCTCGGAGAGGTAGTTCTCTATCGGGTCGTCGTAGACAGGCATACCGCGCTCGCCTATCATGAACGATACCGCGCGCTGGCAGTTGCAGACGACGTTCTCGACCGCGTTGCCGCCGTATTCGCCGTCGCGGGTCCACGTTATCTCCTCGTCGTTCAGCGCGGTGAAGGTTATCCTGTTCGTGCGGAAGAATTTGATGTATTCCTTGTCTATCTCCTCCGAGATGTTGAGGAGCGAGTGCACTATCTGCTGTAGCTGCACGATGTTCGAGGGCTTCTTTATCAGCGTGACCTCGAACACGCCGTCGTCGAGGTAGAAGTCGTTCATCGAGAGCAGTCCCGCAACGGACGCGGAGTTCGTGACCATGCCGTAGATGAAGTCGTCCTCGATGACGTTGCCGTCGTACTCGATGCGCATTCTCTTCGAGCGCAGTGTCGTGAGCTGAGTCATACCGTTGAGCACGTAGGAGACGTGCCCGAACATATTCTTTATCTGCTGTGAGGTCTCATAGGCGACGCTCGTGAAGGCTCCGAATGCGACGATGTAAGAGAAGTAGTCGGAGTTAAAGCTGCCGATATCGCAGGGGGTGGGGGTGCCGTCGGTTATCCATTTTACGGCGTCCATGGTGTTTTTGGGTATGCCGAGGCTGCGCGCGAAGTCGTTGGTCGAGCCTGCGGGGAGGTAGCCGATGGGCACGCGGCTGCGGCTCTTCATCATGCCCTGCAGGCACTGGCTGAGCGTGCCGTCTCCGCCCGCACACACGATGAGGTCGAAGCCGTTCTCGCAGGCGTAATTTGCCGAATCAGCGGCGTCTGTACCGCTCTGCGTGATATGCACCGTGACCTCGAAGTGCGCTTTATTGAATTCATCAATTATCTCGCCGAGCTTGTCGCCGATGGTGGCTCTGCCCGCGAGGAGATTAACGATAAAGTATAATTTCTGCATAGTTTGTCGCTCCAATGCTGGGATATAGTTCTATTATAGCTTGAAAGCGGCTATTTTTCAATAGGTAAAATATAATTAAAATATAAAAATTAATAGAAAAAGCTTGACTTTGCGCCTCTACAGTGATATAATAATAAAGCTGAGTCATTCAGTATATTGGGGTGTCGCCAAGTGGTAAGGCAGCGGACTCTGACTCCGTTATTTCGAGGGTTCAAATCCTTCCACCCCAACCATGATGGCATAACAAAATTGATGACATGCCCAAAAAAGCCCGAAATATCGGGCTTTTTTGCTACCCAAATCTCGAAAATTTTACTTTGATTTTCATAGATGACATTGGACTGTTTTAGCCATGTGTAAGGATTTGAACTCTCAAAAGAGCAAATCCAGTCCTCTCTAAAGGTCGAAATACAGGCAAATATCGATTTTCTCGGCAAAAAATAGTGCACAAAGTTTCGGACTCGGTTTTAGTGGTTTTCACGAAATGTGAAAACACTGGAA
>JAUMVH010000070.1 GCA_030530245.1 Ruminococcus sp. | reverse complement strand
CACCGCTGAACAGCCCGTCCCCTCTGTCAGCTTCGCTGACATCTCCCCACACTGTAGGGAGTCACCCCGAACCCCGTATCTCGCGCACAAATCGTTCTGAAACGGAAGCAATTTCCGCGCGGCTACAGAATCCGTATTACTTATTCTCCCCGTCGCGGAACAGCTCAACGAGCATATACCCGCCGTAGAATACCCATATTATCCATGAGACAGCCCACAGACCCGTGAAGACGCTGAACAGCAGATATATCGTCGCCGTCAGCAGGGTCACGATGACCTTTCTCATTACTTGTGGGGTATCATAGAGATGACTCTGCCCGCAAAGTCGTTGAAGTTCTGGGTCTGGAGGATGACCTTTCCGGGACCTGTGAGCTTTGTGAGGAAGAGCCCCTCACCGCCGAGGAAGATGTTGCCGAGACCCTTTACAGTCTCTATATCATAGCTAACAGTGGTTTCGAATGCAACTACGTTACCTGTATCGACCTTGAGCACCTCGCCGGGAGCAAGCACGCGCTCGACCTTATCGCCGTCGACTTCGAGGAAAGCCATACCGCTTCCGAAGAGACGCTGGAGGATAAAGCCCTCGCCGCCGAAGAGACCCGCTGTGAGCTTCTTGGTGAATGTAGCCTTGAGGTCAACGCTCTGCTGAGCACAGAGGAAAGCGCCCTTCTGAACTATCATTTCGCCCTGTGAGATGTCAACGGGAACGACACAGCCGGGTACTGTCGAACCGAAAGCTATCTTTGCGCCCTCGGTCTCGGCTGTATAATTAGCCATGAATATCGACTCGCCCGTGAACATACGTCCAAGGCTCTTAGCGATACCGCCTCTTGCGTTCGTGGACATCTTAATGCCCTCTGTCTGCCATACCATTCCGCCCGACTGGGTGAACATGGACTCGCCTGTGCTGAGTGTGACCTCAACTGCGGGGACTGTCTGTCCGATAATTTCGTATTTCATTTCAAAGCCTCCTGTTTAATACATTTTTCGGGGAAACCCCCATATCTTATATTTTACCACTTTCGTGTTAATTCGTCAATATACAAAATAAAATAATTTCAAAAAGAAAAGGCTTTTTGCCGATAATTGTGCAGTACCGACAAATCAAGCCAAATCGCGGAAGCTATTTTTGCACAAATAACAGAATGTTATCGGCTTATTCAAAAAAAGTTCAAAATACATATTGATTTTGTGATAAGTATGTGATATACTGAATGTTAACAGATTATAAAATGTATTTTTATATATCTGCCTAATAATTTACTTATTATCATAAGGATTTGAAAGGAGAGCTTTGTTATGGAACAGAAGTCCAAAATGACAGCAGGTCTGCTCGGTATTTTCCTTGGCGCCTTTGGTGTTCACCAGTTCTACCTCGGAAACACAAAGAGAGCTATCATCGAGATCGTAGTTACACTGGTAACCTGCGGTATCGGCGGTTGGTGGGGCATCATCGAGGGTATCATGATCCTCATGGGCAAGATCAACACAGATGCAAACGGCAATCCCCTTGCTGACTGATTAATAGCATTAAATGTCCCGTTCTTCCCGAGCGGGACGTTTTTTTGTGTAGGGGTCGGCGCCTCGTCGCCCCGTAAAGCCGTCCGAAGCTCTGCGGGCGAGCGAGGGCGCCCACCACCACATTTTTCAAAAAAGGTCTTGACAAAAACTGAAATGCGTTGTATAATACCAAGTAATAAATGCGATGAAGGGAAATAAAACCCGAGGAAGCTTTTGCAGAGAGCCGTCGGATGGTGCGAGACGGCAGGCGGGTACGGGTCATAGCTCCTCCCTGAGCAGTCGGCTGAAAATGCGCAACGGGGCGCGGAGAGAGTCCGCACGTCCGTGTGCAGGATTAGGCTTGAACGGGCTCTCCCGTTACAGAGATATGCGTTCATAGGCGCAGATGAGTGGGCGTAGCGATACGTCAAGAAGAGTGGTACCACGGAGTATATTAGTATCTTCGTCTCTTCCATGCATAGGCATGGAGGAGACTTTTTTGTTATCCTCGTGCCGAAAAAATCGAAGGAGGAAACACTATGGCAACAATGAAAAACGTAAGCAAGTACACAAGGCAGTTCTTTGAGGCTCCGAAAACGGCTATGAAGTGGACGGAGCGCTCTTACATCGACAAGGCGCCCGTTTGGTGCAGCGTCGACCTGCGCGACGGCAATCAGGCTCTCGTCATACCGATGAGCCTCGGCGAAAAGCTCGAATTCTTCCGCAAGCTCGTGGACATCGGCTTCAAGGAGATAGAGATAGGCTTCCCCGCCGCATCGGAGACGGAGTATGACTTCTGCCGCACCCTCATCGAGGGTGACCTCATTCCCGACGACGTGACGATACAGGTGCTCACACAGTCGCGCGAGCACATCATCGAGAAGACGTTCGAGGCGCTGAGGGGCTGCAAGAACGCGATAGTCCACCTCTACAACTCCACCTCCGTCGCTCAGCGCGAGCAGGTCTTCCGCAAGAGCCGCGAGGAGATAATCGACATCGCCGTGACGGGAGCGCGCCTCTGCAAGGAGTACCGCGAGAAGTACGAGGGCAATTTCTGCTTCGAGTACTCGCCCGAGAGCTTCACGGGCACCGAGCCCGAATTTGCGCTCGAGATATGCAACGCCGTGCTCGACGTGTGGCAGCCGACTCCCGAGGACAAGGTCATCATCAACCTGCCCGTGACGGTGCAGCTCTCGATGCCGCACGTCTACGCCAATCAGGTGGAGTATATGTGCGAGAGCCTCAAATACCGCGAAAACGTCGTGGTCTCGCTCCACCCGCACAACGACCGCGGCTGCGCTGTCGCCGACACTGAAATGGGACTGCTCGCGGGTGCAGAGCGCGTCGAGGGCACGCTCTTCGGAAACGGCGAGCGCACGGGAAATGTCGACATCATCACCCTCGCGATGAATATGTACACTCAGGGCGTCGACCCCGAGCTCGACCTCAGCGATATCCCCGCGATAAACGAGGTCTACACCCGCCTGACGGGCATGGCTGTCAACGAGCGTCAGCCCTACACGGGAAAGCTCGTATTTGCGGCGTTCAGCGGCTCTCATCAGGACGCCATCGCCAAGGGCATGAAGTGGCGTGCGGAGGGCCACACCGAGCACTGGGACGTCCCCTATCTCCCGCTCGACCCCGAGGACATCGGGCGCGAATACTCCGCGGACGTTATCCGCATCAACAGCCAGTCGGGCAAGGGCGGTATCGGCTATATCCTCGAGACGCGCTTCGGCTACGACCTGCCAAAGAAGATGCGCGAGAAGCTCGGCTACATCGTCAAGGACGTCTCCGACAAAAAGCACAAGGAGCTCCTCCCCGACGAGGTCTACGAGATATTCAAGCAGCGCTTCGTGGACATAACCTCGCCGATCCGCGTTACGGAGACCCACTTCGTACAGCGCGACGGTATCGAGGCGACGGTGTCGTTCGACTACGACGGCAAGCGCGTCACTGCGACCGATACAGGTAACGGTCGTCTCGACGCCGTGAGCAATGCGCTCCGCTCGTATACGGGAGCGGATTTCAATATCAACGCCTACACCGAGCACGCCCTTGAAGTCGGCTCAGCGTCGAAGGCTGTGTCGTACGTGGAGATAGTCACGGGCGCGGGCAGGAATTACTGGGGAACAGGTATCGACAACGATATCATCACCTCGTCGATAAAGGCACTCGTCAGCGCAGTGAACAATATGCTCGCTGACTCCGCGAAATAATTCGGAATTACAGAGCTCAGATGCAGGGGCGCACATTGTGTGCCCGCCGTTTTCTAAACGTCCTACCATTAACCCGCAAAAACAACGGCTACAGCCTGTAGGGGCGCCCTTTGGGCGTCCGTTCGGCAAATAAATATCGCGGACTGCCAAAGGCAGCCCCTACGCCCAATCGTTCATTCAACGAATTGTAGGGGCGAGTTCCGCTCGCCCGCAGTTTGTTAGGATTATCGGGCGCACGGAATGCGCCCCTACACACAAGGAGCAAGATGCGGGCATCGTCCTCTACATTTTCGGCTGAAATTTACGATTTTGCTTGATTTTATACCGATTTAATGTTAGAATAGTATATAGCACCCATTTTACAATGCCTTACACAAAAGGGAAATGATATTATGAGAATCACAGGAGCTAAAATCGTCGTTGAGACCCTCATCGAGCAGGGCTGCGAGACCGTCTTCGGCTTCCCCGGAGGTCAGGTCATCGACCTGTTCGACGAGCTCTACCTCAGCAGCGACAGGATAAAACATATACTAACCGCCCACGAGCAGGGCGCGGCTCATGCTGCGGACGGCTTCGCGCGCGCAACGGGCAAGGTCGGAGTCTGTATCGCGACCTCGGGTCCCGGGGCGACCAACCTCGTCACGGGTATCGCTACCGCTTACCTCGACTCTGTCCCCGTAGTCGCTATCACGGGCAACGTTCCGTGCAGCCTCATCGGCAGGGACAGCTTTCAGGAGGTCGATATCCTCGGCGTGACCATGCCCGTCACCAAGCACAACTTCATCGTCAAGGACATACGCGAGCTCGCGGACACCCTCCGCGCCGCATTCAAAATAGCAAAGTCGGGCAGACCCGGTCCCGTGCTCATCGATATACCGAAGGACGTTCAGACCGCAAAATGGGACTTCGAGCCCCGTCCCGACCCCGTCCGCCCGTACCCGCTCACCTTCGCCTCGGAGAACAAGCTCCGCAGGGCGGCTGAGCTGATAAACACCGCAGAAAAGCCGTACATCTACTTCGGCGGCGGTATCGTCGCGGGCAAGGCTTCAAAGGAGCTGCTCGCGCTCGCGGACAAGATAGACGCGCCGCTCGGGAGCTCGCTCATGGGGCTCTCGGCAGTCCCCTTCGACTGCCCGCGCTTCCTCGGAATGAACGGCAGACACGGACACTACGCCTCGTTCGCGGCTCAGACCGAAGCCGACCTCGTCATCGCGCTCGGCGTGAGATTCTCTGACAGGTCCGCATTCGACGGCGACAGCCGCCCGAGGATAATACACATCGACATCGACAACGCCGAGCTCGACAAGAACGTCACCGCCGACCTCTCCATCGAGGGCGATATCAAGGACGCGCTGTACAGGCTCACGCCCATGCTCGGCGAGCGCAGGCACCCCGAGTGGAGCGCCCGCATAGAGGAGCTCCGCGACGAGGAGCGCCGCAAATACGACCTTGCCGACCGCGGGCGCGGCAGCATCGACGGCAAGCTCTCGCCGCATGACATCATCGGCGTGATAAGCTCGCTCGCCTCCGAGGACGACATCATCGTCACCGACGTGGGTCAGCACCAGATGTGGACGGCTCAGCTCTACCCGCTCAGCAAGCCGCGCACCTTCCTCACGAGCGGAGGTCTCGGCACGATGGGCTACGGCATGGGAGCCGCGATAGGCGCCTCCGCCGCAACGGGCAGACGCGCGGTGCTCTTCACGGGCGACGGCAGCTTCGGCATGGATTTGAACGAGCTCGCAACATCGGTCGCACAGGGCACGCCGCTCGTGGTAGTCATCATGAACAACGGCGTTCTCGGCATGGTGCGGCAGATACAGACGCAGCTCTACGATAAGCACTACTCCGCGACGACTCTCGGACGTCAGACGGACTTCGTAAAGGTTGCGGAAGCGTTCGGCGCTAAGGGCGGCAGAGCCGCGAATACGGACGAGCTCCGCGCTCTTGCGGAGGAGGCGTTCGCATATGGCGGCACGTTCGTCATCGACTGCGCCGTTGACTGCGACGAGATCGTACAATCGCCGCTGTCGGACGACATGGGATCGAGGTGAGAGCATGGAATACAAACAGTACGTTATAGGCGTTATCGTATCGAACGTTTCGGGCGTTCTTTCGCGCGTTTCGGGAATGTTCACGAGACGCGGCTTCAACATCGACTGCCTCACTGTGGGCGAGACGGAGTCCGCGGGCTTCTCGCGAATAACGGTCGCTTTCCACGGCGATAACGACATACGCGACAAGATACTAAAGCAGCTCGAGAAGCTCCACGACGTCAAGGAGGTCGAGGTGCTCGACCCGAATGATACCGTTATCCGCGAGCTGCTGCTGATAAAGATACGCAATTCGCCCGCCACCCGTCAGGACATTATGACCGCGGTCGAGATATTCCGCTCAAAGATAGTGGACTACTCCCCCACCGCGCTCATCTGCGAGCTAACGGGCGAGACATCGAAGATAGACGCGTTCATCGAGCTGATGAAGCCCTACGGCATTATGGAAATGTGCCGCACGGGTATCGTAGCCATCGAGCGCGGCGACAACTGTCTGAAAACGATAAAAGTGAAATAACAGCGAAAGAGGCTGATACTATGGGTATGACAATGACGCAGAAGATACTTGCGGCTCATGCGGGACTTGAGTCCGTGCAGGCGGGAGAGCTCATTCTCGCCTCGCTCGACCTCGTCCTCGGCAACGACATAACCTCGCCTGTTGCCATACGCGAGTTCGCAAAGCTCGGAAAAGACAGCGTGTTCGACAGAAATAAGGTCACGATGGTCATGGACCACTTCGTGCCAAACAAGGACATAAAGGCGGCGGAGCAGTGCAAGGTCTGCCGCGGATTCTGCGGGGATATGGACATCACCCACTTCTATGACGTCGGCGATATGGGCATCGAGCACGCGCTCCTGCCCGAAAAAGGCCTCGTCACGGCGGGAGACGCCGTTATCGGTGCCGACTCCCACACCTGCACCTACGGCGCTCTCGGAGCCTTCTCCACGGGCGTAGGCTCGACCGATATGGCGTGCGGAATGGCGATAGGCAAGGCGTGGTTCAAGGTGCCGTCGGCGATGAGGGTCGAACTCACGGGAGCTCTGCGCCCCTACGTCAGCGGCAAGGACGTCATTCTCCACATCATCGGAAAAATAGGCGTGGACGGAGCTCTCTACCGCTCGATGGAATTCGGCGGCGAGGGGCTCGGCTCGCTCAGTATGGCTGACCGCTTCACCATCGCGAATATGGCTATCGAGGCGGGCGCGAAGAACGGCATTTTCGAGGTCGATGACCTCACCCTCGCGTACATCCGTGAGCACAATGCCGCAGAGCCGAAGATATACGCTCCCGACCCCGACGCGCAGTACGACGAGGTGCTCAATATCGACCTCTCGGAGATAGAGCCGACGGTCGCCTTCCCGCACCTGCCCGAAAATGCGCGCACATTCGGCGATATCGGCGATATAAAAATCGACCAAGTCGTCATCGGCTCGTGCACCAACGGGCGGCTCGAGGACTTACAGGTCGCGGCTGAGATACTCAAGGGCAGACACGTCGCGAAGGGCGTGCGCGTCATCGTTATCCCCGCGACTCAGCGCATCTATCTCGAGGCGATGGAGCTCGGACTGCTGAAAATATTCATCGAGAGCGGCGCGGTGGTGTCGACGCCCACCTGCGGACCGTGCCTCGGCGGCTATATGGGCATTCTTGCCGACGGCGAGCGCGCCGTCACCACCACCAACCGCAACTTCGTGGGACGTATGGGTCACACGGGCTCGGAGGTATACCTCGCAAGCCCCGCAACTGCCGCCGCGAGCGCGCTCACAGGCAGGATAACAAGTCCGTGGGAGGTAACAGAAAGATGAAATACACAGGAAGTGTCATAAAATACGGCGACAACGTCGATACTGACGTTATAATCCCCGCGCGCTACCTCAACACGAGCGTGCCGTCGGAGCTCGCCGCGCACTGCATGGAGGACCTCGACAAGACCTTCGTCAGCCGCGTAAAGCAGGGTGACATCATCACCGCGGGACAGAATTTCGGGTGCGGCTCCTCGCGCGAGCACGCTCCCATTGCCATAAAGGCGAGCGGAGTTTCGCTCGTCATCGCGAAGAGCTTCGCGCGTATCTTCTACCGCAACGCTATCAATATCGGGCTCGCTATCGTCGAGTGTCCCGAGGCGGCGGAGGAGATAAGAGAGGGCGACACCGTCGAAGCCGACCTCGACAACGGCGTTATCCGCGACCTCACCACGGGCAAGGAGTACAGGACTGCACCCTTCCCCGAGTTCGTGCAGAAGATAATCGAAAACGGCGGACTTATCGCTTCTATCGCAAACGGAGCGGTGAAGTAATACTGAACTGTAGGGGCGCATTCCGTGCGCCCGTGAACAAACGAAAAAACTGGCGGGCGAGCGGAACTCGCCCTACGGATTATTGGCTGACCCAATCTGTAGGGGACGCCGCCTCGGCGTCCCGCACCTTGGCGAAAGCCCTCGGGAGGAGGAAACATGAACCGAAAGAAATATAATCCCGCGCTGGCGATGTTCCCGATAGGACTGCTCGAGCTGCTGCTCATCACGGGCGTACCGATTAGCAAGGGCGCGCTCCCGATAGCGGCGACGGTCGTATTCGGGCTCGCCTCGATCGCGATAGTCGTGATGTCCGCCGTCATCAAGGGCAACATCAAGCTGTTCGTCTCGGTGGGAGCCGTGCTGCTCGCGGTACTGATATTCATCGGCGTGGTCGAGGTGAAATGCGCCGACAGCGTGATTCTGCTCGCGATAGGCTGGTTCATGGGAATGTGTATCGGCATAGGCGGGATAATAAAGACCCTCCGCAACCGCGAGGATTACAAAATAATACTTTCGCTGGTGATGAACAGCATAACGGTCGCGATATCGCTTATCACAGCGGTCGCGGAGCTGATGACCTTCCGCGGGCTCGTTATCCTCGAAACAGCCGCGAAATAGTAAAGGAGAGCTTATGAAAGCTGAAATAGCACTGCTTAAAGGCGACGGCATCGGTCCCGAGATAGTGGAGAGCGCTGCCGCCGTACTCGAAAAAACAGCAAAGATTTACGGACACGAATTCGCGTTCAAGCCTTACCTCATCGGCGGCTGCGCGATAGACGCGACAGGTCAGCCGCTCCCCGACGAGACGGTGCAGGGCTGCCTCGCGAGCGACAGCGTACTGCTCGGAGCGGTGGGCGGTCCTAAGTGGGACGACCTCGCGGGAGACAAACGCCCCGAGAAGGCGCTCCTCGGGATACGCGCGGCGCTCGGTCTGTATACGAACCTCCGCCCCGCAAAGCTCTACCCCGCGCTGAGGTCAGCCTCGCCGCTGAGGGACGAGATAGTCGGCGGCGGCTTCGATATCATGATAGTGCGCGAGCTCACGGGAGGCATATACTTCGGCGAGCGCGGCTACCGCGAGGGCAGATACGGTCAGGAGGCATTCGACACCGAGGCTTACAGTGTGACCGAAATTGAGCGTATCGGACGTGTGGCGTTCGAGACCGCGATGAAGCGCTCGAAGCGCCTTTGCAGTATCGACAAGGCGAACGTCCTCGAGACCTCGCGCCTGTGGAGAAAGACCATGCACCGCCTCGCGGAGGAATACCCCGAGGTCGCTTACGCGGATATGTTCGTGGACAACGCCGCCATGCAGCTGGTGCGCGACCCGCGGCAGTTCGACGTCATCGTCACGTCGAATATGTTCGGGGACATCCTCTCCGACGAAGCCTCGCAGATAACGGGTTCGATAGGTATGCTGCCGTCCGCCTCGCTCGGAGACGGCACGCGCGGAATGTACGAGCCGATACACGGCTCCGCGCCCGATATAGCGGGACAGAACAAGGCTGACCCGATTGCGACCGTGCTCTCGGCGGCAATGATGCTGAGGTACTCGTTCGGGCTCGCAGAGGAAGCAGACCGCATAGAGCGAGCCGTCGACGACGTGCTGAACGCGGGCTTCCGAACCGCCGATATCATGGGCTCGCAGGAGGGCACTCCCCTCACCTGCACCGAAATGACGGAAAGGATACTCGAAGCGCTATGATATGTGAAAAATGCGAAGCCGAGATGGCCCTGACGAAGAAAATACCGCTTGAATTCACAAGCCCGCGTTTCGCGGAGAGAGGCTTTTTCAACGTGCCGAAGCAGACCCGCAGCGCGGAGTTGTACACCTGCCCCGAGTGCGGCAATGTGCAGTACGGAGCGGAAAAGCCCGAAGAAGAGCAGCCGACACCACAGGTGTAGGGGCTGCCTTTGGCAGTCCTCATTTTTACGAACCGTGCGGACGCCCCGCAAACAGGTCGACCGACGAGCGGGCGAGGGCGCCCGCCCCTACACGGGAAATATATGAAGGAGAGAAATATGACAGTACGCGAATTACAGGACAAGATAATCAAGCTCAAGAATGAGACCAATACCGCTATCCTCGCACACAGCTATCAGGCGCGCGAGATAGTCGAGATAGCCGACTTTACGGGCGACAGCTACAAGCTCAGCGTCGACGCCACCAAGACCGACGCCGAGAATATCATATTCTGCGGAGTCCACTTCATGGCTGAGACCGCGAAGATGCTCTCGCCGCAGAAGCGCGTGTTCCTCGCAAACAAGGACGCGGGCTGCCCGATGGCGGAGCAGATGGACAAGGACATCATCTCGCAGATACACGCCATGGAGCCCGACCGCACCGTCGTCGCCTACATCAACACCACGGCGGAGCTCAAGACCGTCTGTGACGTGTGCGTTACGTCGTCGAGTGCGCTGCGCATAGTCAGGGCTCTCGACAACGACAAGATACTCTTTATCCCCGACTGCAACCTCGGAAGCTGGGTGCAGAAGCAGTGCCCCGAGAAGGACATCAAGCTCCTGAGCGGCGGCTGTCCCACACACGCGGCGCTCACAGTCTCGGAGGTGAAAAAGGCAAGGGCTGAGCACCCCGACGCCCTCTTCCTCGTGCACCCCGAGTGCGTGCCCGAGGTGACGGCTCTCGCGGACTATGCGGGCTCGACGAGCGGCATAATGGAGTACGCGAAGAAGTCCGACGCGAAGGAGTTCATCATCGGCACCGAGACCTCCATCGCCGAGCACCTGCAGTACGAATGTCCCGAGAAGAAGTTCTACCCCGTGACGAAGAACATCGTCTGCCGCAATATGAAGCTCACAACGCTCCCCGACGTGTACAATACCCTCCGCGGTATGGACAGCGGCGAGGCGTTCGAGATACTGATGAGCGACGAGCTCATCGCCTCCGCGCGCAGATGTATCGACGAGATGATACGTCTCGGAGGCTGATATGACCGAGCTCGTTGAGAAGCTGTACCGCACCTCCGACCTCACCGACGGCGAGCTGAAAGCGCTCATCGAAGCAGACAGCGAAGATGTCGCGGAGCTCCTGCGCAGACGTGCCGACGAGGTGCGCCGCCTGCACTACGGGAAAAAGGTCTTCCTGCGCGGACTCATTGAGGTGTCGAGCTACTGCAAAAACGACTGCCTGTACTGCGGTATCCGCCGCAGCAACAGGGACGCCGACCGCTACCGCCTCACCCGCGAGCAGATAATGCTCTGCGCCGAGAGCGGCTATGAGCTCGGCTTCCGCACCTTCGTCATGCAGGGCGGCGAGGACTCGTTCTTCACCGACGACTTCATGTGCGGCGTCATCGCGGAGCTCCGCGAAAAATACCCCGACTGCGCGATAACGCTCTCGCTCGGCGAGCGGAGCTATGACAGCTACAAGCGCATGAAGGCAGCGGGCGCCGATCGCTACCTCCTGCGCCACGAAGCCGCCGACGGCGAGCTCTACGCGAGCCTGCACCCGTCGGAGATGAGCCTTGCCCACCGCAAGCAGTGCCTCTATGACCTGCGCTCGCTCGGGTATCAGGTCGGGGCGGGCTTCATGGTGGGAGCTCCCCGTCAGACCACCGACCACCTCATCGCGGACCTGCGCTTCCTGCAGGAGCTCAAGCCGCAGATGATAGGCATAGGTCCCTTCGTCCCCCACCACAGCACGCCCTTCGCGGACGAAAAGGGCGGCACGCTCGCACTCACGCTGAGGCTGCTCGGCATACTCAGGCTGATGTTCCCGAGGGTGCTGCTCCCCGCGACGACAGCCCTCGGCACTATCGCCCCGAACGGGCGCGAGCTCGGCTTGCAGACGGGCTGCAACGTCGTAATGCCGAACCTTTCGCCCGTCGATGTGCGGAAGAAGTACGAGCTGTACGACAACAAGATATGCACGGGCGAGGAGGCGGCAGAGTGCCGCACCTGTCTGCAAAGGCGTATCGAAGCCGCGGGCTACGAGGTAGCCGTCGAGCGCGGCGACTGCATCGAATAAGCCGTTAGCCTGTAGGGGCGCATTCCGTGCGCCCGTCAATGCAAATTAACTTAAACGAACTGTAGGGACGGCGTTCCGCTGCCCGTCCTTAAAAATCAAAATCAGCGTGATGTAGGGGCTGATGCCCACATCAGCCCGTTATTAAAAAACGGTCGGGGCGATGTAGGCATCGCCCCCTACATAGCACCCACATAAAGGAGAATAAAATGAGAGTTCGATTCCACCTCCCCGATTTTTCGGGACGCTTCAAACTCAACCTCATGTTCGCGGAAATGCTCAAAAACAAGCCCGAATTCTTCCGCGAGGGCGTTGAGATAGCTTCATTCTACGGCGTTTTCCCGCCCTCGATATGGAACGGCGGACGCACTCAGGGCGGCGTCTGCGACAACGCCTTCGTCAGGACCGTTATTAAGGAGTTCAACGACCGCGGTATCCCGCTCCGCTTCACGTTCACCAACCCTGCCCTCGAGAAAAAGCACCTCTCCGAC
>JAUMVH010000069.1 GCA_030530245.1 Ruminococcus sp. | reverse complement strand
GAACTACATACTTCTCGGCTGTCGTATTCATCGGCTACGCGGGACAGTTCGGCTGGATGTACGGACTCTCGGCGGCGTGGGTCGGTATCGGCAACGCCATCATCGGAAGCCTTATCCCGTTCTTCCTCCTCGGCCGCAGAGCGCGCCTGATGTCGAATCATCTGAACGCGAGAACAATGCCCGAATTCTTCGAGAAGCGCTTCGACTCGGACGCACTCAAAACAGCTTCGGCGCTCATCGTGTTCATATTCCTTATCCCCTACACCGCCTCGGTATACAACGGACTCTCGAGGCTCTTCGGCATGGTATTCGACCTTGGCGAGCACGGACACATCGTCATCATCGCCCTCATGGCACTGCTCTCCGCGGCATACGTTATGCTCGGCGGATACAAGGCTACGGCGCTCAACGACTTCTTTCAAGGCATAATCATGCTCATCGGTATCGCTACCGTAGTCGGACTCACAATGGCTAAGAAGAACGGACTCTCGGAAGCCGCCGACGCTCTCAACCTCATCTCGGACGCAAAGACTCCCGCGGGTACGCTCGGCTCGCTCTTCGGACCCGACCCGATAAACCTCCTCGGAGTTGTTATCCTCACCTCGCTCGGTACATGGGGACTTCCTCAGATGGTGCAGAAGTTCTACGCCATCAAGGGTGAGGAAGCCATCAGGAAGGGCGCTATCATCTCCACCTTCTTCGCTATCGTGGTAGCAGGCGGCTCGTACTTCACAGGCGGCTTCGTTCGTCTCTACAACACCGACACGACGGGTCCTGCTTTCGACGCAAACGGCGCTCCCATCTACGATCAGATGATGCCCGAGCTTCTCAGGCAGGCAATGCCGAATATCCTCATCGGACTCATCGTAGTGCTCGTGCTTTCGGCTTCGCTGTCGACGCTCTCGTCGCTCGTTCTCACATCGAGCTCGACGCTCACTAACGACCTCATCAAGCCTCGCATCAAGAGCTTCGACGACAAGAAGCAGGTGCTCACAATGAGGATACTCATCGCGGTATTCCTCATCATCTCGGTAATAATCGCCTGCAACAAGAACGCTCAGATATCCACGCTCATGTCCTACTCGTGGGGAGCTCTCTCGGGCGCGTTCCTCGGACCGTTCCTCTACGGACTCTTCATGAAGAAGGCTTCCAAGGTGGCTTGCTGGGCAAGCTTCATCACAGGCGTTGGCATAAGCGTAGTCCACATGGTGCTGTTCAGACTCAACATCTCCGCATTCGACGGGCTCACCAAGGCTGTAGCTGACCTCAACTGCCCGCTCAACCTCCTCTCGCCCATCAACGCAGGCGCATTCGCGATGATAGTATCCATCATCATCGTGCCCGTTGTGAGCCTGCTGACGAAGGCTCCCGAGCAGAAGGTAGTCGACAACGCGTTCAGCAGTCTCACTGCCAAGGAATAATGCAAAAAGCAAGGCTGTAAAGGTATCATACCTTTACAGCCTTTTTCATTCGCTGTAGTTTTCGCGCAGGAAAGCTATCTCCCGCGCGTAGCCGCCGAGCTCGTTCGGCGTCTCCAGTATCATCGGAAGAGCGCGCAGTGACGGGTGGTTTATCACGCGTATCAGCGCCTCCGCACCGATATGCCCCTCCCCTATCCTCGCGTGCCTGTCCTTGTGGGAGCCGCAGGGATTCATGCTGTCGTTGAGGTGCACCGCCTTCAGCCTGTCCAGCCCGATAATGCGGTCGAACTCGCCGAGCACGCCGTCGAGGTCGCTGACGACATCGTACCCGCCGTCCCACACGTGGCAGGTGTCGAGGCACACGCCGAGCTTATCGCTGAGCTCCACGCGGTCGATTATCTGCCTTAGCTCCTCAAAGGTGCGCCCGACCTCCGAGCCCTTGCCCGCCATGGTCTCGAGCAGCACTGTTGTGGACTGCTCGGGCTTGAGGACGGCGTTGAGCTGCTCTGCGATGAGCGCGATACCGACTTCCGCGCCCTGCTTCACGTGAGAGCCGGGGTGGAAGTTGTAGTAGTTGTCGGGGACGAGCTCCATACGCGCGAGGTCGTCCGCCATAGTCTCACGCGCGAATCGGCGTATGTTCTCGTCAGCGGCGCAAGGATTCATCGTGTACGGCGCGTGCGCGACGAGCCTGCCGAAGCCGTGCTCACCGAGCAGCCGCACGAGCTCCGCCGCGTCGTCGGGGTCAACCGCCTTTGCAGCACCTCCGCGGGGATTGCGAGTGAAGAAGGCGAACGTGTCCGCGCCTATCTCGAGCGCCTGCCGTCCCATAACCGCGAAGCCCTTCGAGCAAGACAGGTGGCAGCCGATTTTAAGCATAGTATCTCCTCCGTAAAAAAGCTCCGCTGCTCGGAAGAAGCGGAGCTTTGCGATTATTCGATAGTGACCTTCTTCATTACCTGCGCTTCAAGGGGCTTGTCCCTGTAATCGGTAGCCGCAGCCGCGATAGCGTCGACCACGTCCATGCCCTCTACGACCTTGCCGAAAGCGGCATACTGTCCGTCGAGGTAGGGAGCGTCCTCATGCATGATGAAGAACTGCGAGCCTGCGGAGTTGGGGTCCTGAGCGCGAGCCATCGAGAGCACGCCTCTTGTGTGCTTGAGGTCGTTCTTCACGCCGTTAGCGGAGAACTCGCCCTTGATGTGCCAGCCGGGACCGCCCGTACCTGTTCCGTTCGGACAGCCGCCCTGTATCATAAAGCCCGAGATGACTCTGTGGAACGTGAGTCCGTCATAGAAGCCCTGCTTTACGAGCTTCTCGAAGTTTTCGCACGAGATAGGCGCGATGTCGGGATAGAGCTCGATCTTTATCTTGCTTCCGTTTTCCATTTCGATGATTACCATAGTGTTTTCCTCCATTATCTTATGATTATAGCAAAATCCGGCGGCAGAGTGGGCTTGGGGTTCCCCTCGTCGTCGTAATCTCCGTGATGAAAGCCGCTTATTTTAGGCGGCGCAGTCGAAGCAGGCGCTGTCTCCTCGGGAGCCTCATCAGAAGCAGTCTCCTCGGGATCGGTCGTGTCGGACGTATCTGTCGTATCAGTCGTATCCGTCGTGTCCTCGGAGGTATCTGTCACCTCTATCACCTCGCCGTTTTCGTCCGTGACTACCGCCGTGGTTTCGGTCTCGGGCGGAGCAGTCGTCACAGGGCGTCCGAACAGGTCATACTCCACGGGCTCGGTCGTCGTGGTCTCGTACACTCTGTTTCCGAACAGGTCGAGGGCATAGGTCTCGGTGGTCACACCGTCGTTTCCTCTTACCTCCACGGTGTGCCGAGCGTTCTGAGCGGATGTTCCCTTATTTGCAAAGCCTGACTTTTTCCCGTTTTCTATCGCGTCATCGGCACAGCTTTTGCCCGCTATGATCACGCAGACCGCTGCGATGATCGCGCAGGCGATAGCAATTATCCTGCTGCGTTCCATTTTTGTCTCCTTTCAGAGGTGTCTTATGCGAGCCTTACGAGCTTTAGTTCACTCAGCGTGAATCTGCTGCTGTCGGAACCTCCGACCATGAACACTATCTCGCACTCGGCGTCCTCGGGCGAGGTGAACTCATCCTCGAGCGTGAAGCCCGTGCTCTCGTTCTCGGTCCTGCCCTCGTAGTAGACCTTACCCGTCTCCTTATTTCTCACGAAGAACGGGATATCGGTGATATTCTCGGTCTTGAGCGCGAGCCTGAGGGAGTACCTGCCGTTCTTTTTCAGCTCTATGCCCGAGACGAGCGTCTGTATTGAGCCCTTTCCGCTTCCGCCCGTGACAGTGGTGACGTAGTAGGACTTGTCCCAGTCGCTGAGGTAGTCCGACATCATAGCCGTATCGGACGTGACGGTGCTGTACTTCGCTCCCGCGGCAACGTCTATCCCCTGCTGGTCGGACGTGCGGCCGAGCGCCTGACATATCTTGTCCGCGAGCACATACGCGCTCTTCTGCTGGGTTATCTCGTTGGGGTGCCAGTCGGAGCCGAGGCCGTCGTTCATATCCTGTGTCTCCGACTGATAGCACATTATCCTGTCGGTGGCATATTCCTTCTTGTAAGCCTCCACAGCCGCCTCAATTGACGGATAGAGCTCGGTACAGCCCATAGTTCCGAGCGTGCAGATGATGTACGACTCGGGGTGCGCTTCGTGGAGCTTGCCGAGGAACTCGGTATAGCCCTTGGTGAACTCAGCCGAGCGCGTCTCGGGCTCCTTGGAGACATATGTATTGTCGTTCGTTCCGAGGTTCACGACGATGACGTCATAGCTGTGCGCGGAGTGGTCCCACTCCTTGGCGTAGCTCGTCGGTCTGCCGATGATGTCGTAGAACTGCGGGAGCAGACTGCCGTCGTTCTTCACACCCGAGGACGTATATCCCGAAACTATGCCGTATCCGCTGTAGCTGACGCAGCTGTAGTCCGCATCGAGCTTCTGCGCGGTGAGGTAGGCATAGGACTTCATAAAGTTCTCGGTCGAGGTTTTGAAGCTCTCGTACTGGTCCTTGCCCTCGACGCCGTAAGCGCAGGTGATGGAGTCGCCGATGAACTCGATGGAGATATCCTTGCTGAACTCGGGCACAACGGGCACGGGTATATCGGTGTCGACCTTGATATCGCTGACACCTACCGCTCCGTTTGTAGCCTCCGAGAGGTGTATCACCCTCACGTGAGCCGCACGGGGCTCGCTGCCCTCGAAGAGCTTGACCGTCTTCTGCTTCACGTCGAGGAGCTCGTCGAGTATGATCTCCCCGTCTACGATGACGGCGTAGCGCGGAGTCTGCTCGGCGCCGTTGCTTATGCCGTAGTCGCCGTTTATCGTTATCTCCGCCGACCTGCCGTTCACGATGAAATCGACAGCAGAGCCGCTCAGTACGAGCCATGCCGTCTCCTTGTCGGCGTCGTAGTAGTTGCGTCCCGTATACTTGACGTTCTCCTCTGTCACGGCGACGGTCTGCTCCGCGAAAACGCCCGTATGGTCGAACATCTTCCGCATAGCGACGAGGTCGAACGTATCGACAACGTTGTCGCCGTCCACGTCTATGGCGCTTCCCGCCTTGCCGACGATATGGTCGCCGAGACCGCGAAGGTCAGCCGCAGTGTACTTCACCGCCGCCGAAGCCGTTGTAACTGCGAGTGTTGCCGCCGCCAGTGCTGCCGCCGCAACGATAATATATTTCTTCATTGTCGCAACTCCTTTTTGTTCTTCCTGCCGCAAACGCCGTGCGCACGCCTAAATGCGCGCTCTCGCAGCAGGTCATACAAATCTATTTTACATTATACTACGTCAGCGGCTAATTTGCAAGCAATTACACCTAATTTTCATAAAAAACCGACCTCCCGCACACATTGGCGAGAGGTCGCTGTCGCTGTTTTACAAGCTGTTCATATGCTCGCAGCAGTGCACGAGCATATTCCACGTGCCGCTGTCGACCCTGCCGCTCTGCGGAATGCCGCACCAGCGCTGAAAGCGCGAGACAGCGTCGGCGGTCGCGTCGTTGTACACGCCGCAAACGTCGACGGCGGGTGCATTGTCGTAGCGCTTGCCTATCGTTTGCAGCATAGCCTGCAAGATGTACACGAGCTGCCCGCTGTCGCCCTTTGCGGCGACGTATTTCGGCGACGGGAACACCGCATACGGGAGCGGTTCGCCCCGCAAGCCTTCGCGGTAGACGCTGACTATCTTGTTCCACGTCGCGCCGTCGGTGGTGCCAGTGTCGGGGAGCCCGTACTCCCGCTGGAAAGCCCGCACGGCAATGGCGGTCTCGCTGCCGTAGACGCCGTCGGGGATAATGAGCGGTATCTTGTCATTCATCAGCGCTATGGCGTGAAGATAGGTCTGAAGCTCGATTATGTGCTGCTTTCGCTGTATATTAGTGTATGCCATTTCTCAGCCTCCTGTAATTGTGTAGCCGGGTTCCTGATACGGACGCTTGTCGAAGCCGTATTTCAGGTCGGAGTAGACTCCCGCGATGGAATCCCACGTCACCGCGCCGACTATGCCCGTGGGATTTATCCCGAACTGCCGCTGGAACTCGGTGACAGCCTGCCGTGTAATGGGACCGAAATAGCCCGTATTGTTGACGGCGGGGATATTCGGGTAGGTGTCGTGTATGAAGGTCAGGTACTCCTGTATTATGCGCACGTAGCTGCTCGAATCGCCCTCGCGGAGCACTGTCCCCGGGTAGAGCGCGACCGCCGTATAATCGGGCTTCACGGACTCCGCGATGCCCTTGTACGCGCGGTAGAGGTCGTTGCGGGTGGCGCGGTCGACCATGCCCGTCTGCGGCAGTCCGAACACGCGCTGGAAGGACTTCACGGACTTCTCGGTCTGCTCGCCGAAGTAGCCCGTTATCTCGACAGGCTGGACGGCAGCATAGTACGCGCCGATGACCGCGAGGTAATACTGCAGCATACGCACCTCGTCGCTCTGCATACCGATACTGAGGTCCTCGGTGAAGACGGGCATGACCTCCTCGTAGCGCACGCCCTCGGAGTCGAGCTCGGCAATGCGCTTGACGGCGGTATATATCGAGACTATGCGGTACCACGTCGACTGCTCGACCACGCCCGTCGGCGCGAGTCCGAACACCTGCTGGAAGGTGCGGACAGCCTGCACGGTCGCGTCGTCGAAAATGCCGTCGGCGGCAGGTATCTTCGGTATCGCGGGGTAGTTGCGGGAAATGCGGTTGAGGTAGATCTGCAGCGACCTGACGTCGTTGCCCGCAGAGCCGAATTCGAGCGGTATCCCCGGGTACGAGGGCTGAGCGGTCTTCACGGGAGCATTTTTCACGATATCAATGTCCTTTCCGTAGTAGTACTGGAGTATCTCATACGGCGTATAACCGCGGTTCGCGAGTGTTACCGTCCCCCACTGCGAGAGCCCGTCGCAGGTCGTGGTAGTGCCGTTGCAGAAGGCGGTGAACAGCGGCTCGACGCTCCCCTGCCTGCGGACGTAGTCGTTGTATAGCTCGTCGACGAGGTAGCTGATGTTCTCGAAGTACTCGCGCCCGTTGATGAACTTCTGGTCGTACTGCGTGGTGGCGGTGATGTCGAAATCGTACCCTCGCGACCTGTACCACTCGGTATAGATGCGGTTGAGAGCGAAGCTCGTTATCGCGTAGATATTGGCGCGCAGAGCACTCTCGGGCCACGTCGGGAATATCTCGCTCGAAGCCACGTTCTTGATATAGGACGGGAAGTCGAGCGTGACGTTCGGCGCGGGAGAATCGGGCGCTCCGAGGTGGACGGTTATCGTCTCGGGTATGAAAGGTGTCCCTGTAAGCATACGTACCTCCTCAGCTGTCCGCCGCGCCGTCGAAATCGGGCTCCTGATTGAAGTAGGTCAGCGTTTCGTCGGAAGCCCTCATCATCAGCGGGACGGGTATCATGCTGAAATTCTGCACGGACGTGATACCGTCGAATACGGGCACGTCGACGCTGCGCGCATTGAAGTAGCCCTTGGCGGTGACGCTGACGTCGAAGAGGTTGTACGGGCGGCGTATGGCGTCGGGCGTCTGCGAGTGGATGATATCGGGCGCGGGAACGGCGAATTTCTCGGTCGTGCCGCTGGAGTTGGTGAGCCCCTCCGCGAGGATAAGGCGGCTGCCGTCGACTATCGCCGTGACCATCACGGTCGCGCCCTCAATGGGCGTAGCCTCGTCGCCTGCGCGGACATTCACGAGAATGTAGCCCTTGCCGCGCCCGAGGCTCTCCTCCGAGACGTACTGCGGCGGCGTATCGTAGGCATTCGCGCCCGATAGCGTCCCGTCCCCGAGCACCGAAAGGTCGGGCGCGGGATAGCGGTTGTTGTACTCGGTCTCGGAGTCGTGCGAGTCGATGTTCTCCTCCTCCGCGTACTCCGAGTAGGACGTATCGTCGGGAGCCTCCTCGTCGACGCCGAAGACCTCCTCGTCCTCGGGAGGCTTCTGCGGGAGCTCCTCCTCGCGCGGGACCTCGTCCCGTACCTCCTCCGCGGGAGCCGTCTCCTCCTCGGTACACCGCCTGCCGTAAAGCTTCATCAGTTCCTTTTTGTATCGCTCTGACTGAGCGCTGAGTTCGTTAAGCTGCATATTATCGCCTCCATGATGTGCTGGTCAATAATATGCACTCTCTTGGCGGGATATTCCGAAAAAGTCGGATAATGGAAAAAGCGGTTTCCCCTCATTGTGGTTTTTTCCAAGAATGATACTCTCAATTTGTCTATTCGTACAATCTTTACTGAAAAGGCTTTAAATTTTTGTGCGGATATGCTATGATTTATGTGGATCAGAATGCTTTTTGTTGGGATATTAAGGAACAAGGAGGATTACTATGCGAGAGAACTCGTTCCGACGGATAATTCAGAACTTTATTATAAACATGGAAAACATACAGAATACGCTCACGCCCGATGCGTGCGGTCCGCTGACCGAGCCGTGCGTATTCCTCAGGATAGGCAAGGTATGCGCCGATTTCTACGAGTCGCCGCGCGCCGTCGAGACGAACAGATTCGAGCACTACCCCATGTACGACTGCGGCGAGGCTGATGAGAGCTCACCCATCACCTCCGTGAAGGAGACGAGGGTCGGCACGCGTATCGTCTACAGCGTCTACCCCATCATAGAGGAGGAGCCGTGGACGGACGAGGAGCTCGACCGTATCGACGTACTGCTGAAAATGCTGTTCGTCTTCAACGGCAGAAGCAGGCTCATGATGGCAAACTACCGCCTCACCTTCTATGACCCCGACATGGGCGTATACAACCTCAAATTCTTCTTCAAGTCGATAGCGGAGCTCATCGGAAAGCGCGAGATAACGCAGTATACGGCGATGTACATCAACCTCAAGCACTTCTCCGCGGTAAACCTCCAGCTCGGACGCAAGAATGGCAACACCGTGATGAAGGGCTTCATCATGCGTATCGCGGAGCTTGCGGGCGAGGACGGCATCGTTGCGCGTATCGGCGGCGACAATTTCGCTGTCCTGTGCAGGCAGGATAAGACCGAGGATATAATGGACGCTCTCTCGGGCACCGCCGTGACCTACGACGAGAATACGGGCGACCGCATACTCATCAGCGCATATGCGGGCGTTTACGTCATCGACGGCGAGATACCCGTCCATACCCCCGAGCACATAATGGACAGGATGAGTATTGCGTTAGCCGCCGCCAAGGCACGTACCCAGCACGATTACGCCTTCTTCAACGCCGAGATGCTCGAGAAGAACAAGCACCAGCTGATGATAAGCTCGCTGTTCCCGATAGCTCTCGAGAAAGAGGAATTTCTCGTGTACTACCAGCCCAAGGTCTCGACCGATACGTACAGGATAGTCGGCGCCGAAGCTCTGTGCAGGTGGAACCACGAGGGCAGGCTGGTATCCCCCGCCGAGTTCATTCCCATACTCGAACGCGGCATGGACATCTGCAAGCTCGACTTCTATATGCTCGACCACGTCTGCCGCGACATAAGGCGCTGGCTCGACGAGGGCAAAAACGCGGTAAAGGTGTCGGTCAACCTGTCAAGGCGCCACCTCTCGGATATGGACCTCCTGCGGCACATCGTCGAGATAATCGACAGGAACGAGGTACCGCACGACTACATCGAGATAGAGCTCACCGAGACCACCACCGACGTCGAATTCAAGGACCTCCGCCGCGTGCTAAGCGGCTTGCAGGAGACGGGCATATCCACCTCCGTCGACGATTTCGGTGTTGGCTACTCGTCGCTGACGCTCATCAAGGACCTCCCGTGGGACGTGCTGAAAATAGACAGGAGCCTGCTTCCCGAGGAGGGCAGCAGCGACAGAAAGAAGGAGTCGCTCCTGAAATACGTCATCGGAATGTCGAGCGATATCGGACTTGAATGCGTCGCCGAGGGCGTCGAGACGAAGGAACAGGAGCAGCTCCTGAAAACGACCTCATGCAGCATCATTCAGGGCTTTTACTTCGACAGACCGCTCCCCGTGACCGAGTTCGAGACGCGTCTCGACAACTACGACTACAAGAAAGACTGATATTCAGTCAATGATCAACGGGCGAGCGGAACTCGCCCCTACATACGCATATCATTCTGCGTCAGTGTAGGGGCGCATTCCGTGCGCCCGCCACACAAAAAAGCCGAGGCTCAACCTCGGCTTTTCTTTTTCGTGTGCTTTTTCTTGTACATTTTCTCGGAGCTGACGATGAGTATATCGTTCTCCTTTGTCTCGATGTTGTCCGCGGGGATAATGGTCAGCCCGTCGCGCAGGAGCATGAATATCTGCAATTCGTAGTCGCTCTTGAGCTCCGCTATCCTGCGCCCGAGGAACTCGCTCCTGCCGTCGATGAGTATCTCCCCGACCTCGCTGATATCGTGCAGCTTGAGCTCCGCATGAGCACGCTTGCTGTACTGCTCGACGAAGCCCGCGCTGATGATACCCGTCGGGATAGCTACCACTCCCACGCCGAGGAACGCTATGCAGATCGCCATGATACGCCCGATTATCGTCACGGGGTAGATGTCGCCGTAGCCGACCGTCAGCAGAGTCGAGACGCTCCACCATATGCCCGAGAAGGCGTTTTTGAACGCGTTGGGCTGAGCGTCGTGCTCCGCGCTGTACATTCCGAGCGACGACGCAAACAGCAGTATGATAATGATGAACAGCGACGAGAGTATCTGATTGCGCTTCTCGTAGAGTACCGTCGTGATGATGTTGAACGAGTCGTACACCGAGTTTATCCTGAACAGGTGGAAGATACGACCGACCCTCAGCATTCTGAACGCGATAAAGCCCGACAGATAGAAGAACGGCAGTATCGTGCACAGGTCGATGATACCGTCGAACGAGACGAGGAAGCGCAGTCTCGCCTTCGCGGGAGAGAGGTCGGGATAGAGCAGGTCAGCCGTCCATATCCTCAGCACGTACTCCACGCAGAACAGCACGAGCGTCACCGCCTCTATGACGTCAAGGAGCGGCATTATCGGCTCGAACACGTCGAAGGTCTGCATGAACATCGACACGATATTGACGATTATGATAACGGACAGTCCCCAGTCGAACATACGGCTCGGCAGGTCGTCCCGCTGCCCTATCTGAATGATGTCGAATACCCGCCGCTTTACCGCTTTATATGAACCGCTCATGTTATCACCGGTCCCTTAACGGAAATGTCCCATATATCGTGTATCGGAATGACCGAGCCGTCGGTGAGCACAAGGCTCGCGGTGTACTCGTCGATGCGCTTGAACTGCCCCGCACACGTCAGGTAAGCGCCGCCGCTCTTATACTGGTCCGCCGCGTAGTACACGACCCTCACCTCGGGCTTGTCGGCGGCGTTGTCCGCGAGGTACTGCAGGCACGTATCTATCCGCGCCGAGCGCTCGTCGTCGGGCTCGAGGCGGCTGTCGGTGAGGCGGGCGGTCTCGTCCATGCGCTCGTCGAGCCCCGTCAGAGCCTCGAACGCCGAGAACTGTCCCGCGCGCTCGAGCATAGTCATCTGCCTGCGCTTCTCGGACACGTGGTGCGGCAGGCCGATGATATCGTCGTATTTATGGTTCACATCTTCCATACATTTCTCCGTAAACAAAAAACGAACGGACAGCTTTCCACCGTCCGTCCGCTGATAGTTATTGACTTACTTTTTGTCCTCTGCGTCCTTCTTGGGCTCGTCGGCATCTTCCTCGAAGTCCTCGATGGTGAGGTCGTCAACGTCAAACTCGAGGAGCTCATTGCAGTTGGGGCAGTTTATCGAACCCTCCTCGATCATACCCTCGTCGATGAGGATAGTATCGCCGCAGGTGGGACAAGTTACCTCATAAAGCTCATCGTCGTCCTCGTCGAAATCGTAGTCGTCGTCATCGTCGAGGTACTCATCACAGCCGTCACAGCCGTCGTCGTAGAAGTCGTCCTCTACCTGACCGAGATCCTCATCGAGGATATCGCAGAGCTCCGTGAGCTCGTCGACCTGCGACTGGAGATCCTCAACGTAGAGCACGAGCTCGCTCATGACCTCAGACATCTGAGTGAGAGCCTTGCCCTCCTTAGTGGTAGTGTCGATCTCGAGACCGTCGATAAGTCCCTGTAAATAAGACATTTTCTCTGTGAGCTTCATAACAGCTCCTCCTTCCGTTATATGGGATAAGTTCAGAAATTATGCACGCGACATATACTCGCCTGTACGAGTGTCGACCTGGATCTTCTCGCCCTCGTTGATGAAGAGCGGTACCTTTATCTCAGCGCCTGTCTCGAGAGTAGCGGGCTTAGTAGCGTTGGTAGCAGTATCGCCCTTGAAGCCGGGGTCTGTCTGAGTAACGACGAGCTCAACGAAGTTGGGGGGCTCAACGCCGAAAACAGTGCCCTTGTAGGAGAGTATCTTGCAGATCATCTCCTCCTTGACGAACTTGAAGTTGTCGCCGAGGATAGAAGCGCTTATCGGGACCTGCTCATATGTCTCCATATCCATGAAGTAGTAGAGGTCGCCGTCGTTGTAGCTGTACTGCATATCCTTTCTCTCAACGAAAGCAGTGGGGAACTTAGCTGTGGGGTTGAAGGAAGTTTCAACAACAGAGCCTGTGATAACGTTCTTATACTTTGTTCTTACGAAAGCGGCGCCCTTACCGGGTTTTACGTGCTGGAACTCGATGACCTGAACGACCTGTCCGTCGAGCTCGAAAGTGACGCCGTTTCTGAAATCGCCTGCTGAAATCATTATAAATACCTCCGTATTTTTCAATATAATTATATGTAATATTTTACCACATTTTCGGGC
>JAUMVH010000276.1 GCA_030530245.1 Ruminococcus sp. | reverse complement strand
CTGACCGCGCTTCACGTCGAGGTTGAAGTTCTGTATCAGCTTCGTTTTCGGCGTGTACGAGAAGCACACATCGCTGAACGTCAGCTCGCCCGTGGGAGCGGTGAGCCTGTCGAGGGCGGAGTCGTCGCTGACCTCCTCCTCGTCGAGCAGGTCAAATACTCGCCCCGCCGAAGCCACGGCGTTCTGGAGCTCCGCGAATACGCCCGATATCTCGTTGAACGGCTTGGTGTACTGATTTGAGTAGGCAAGGAAGCTCGACAGCCTGCCGACCGACATCGCGCCGATGAATGAGGTGCTGCCTATCGCGCCGAGAGCTCCGAGCAGCCCGACCGAGGCATATATGAGCCCGTTCACGAAGCGGGTCGTGGGGTTGGTCATGGAGCTGAAAAAGGTCGCCTTTGTGCCGATCTTTCCGTAGCTGCGGTTTATCTCCGCGAACCGCTCCTCCGCGCGCCCGCCGTAGACGAACGCCTTGACGAGCTTCTGATTGCCCGCCATCTCCTCGGCGAGCCCGACCATGTCTCCCCTCAGCTTCGACTGCCGGACGTACGAATCGTGGGAAGCCTTGGTTATGCGCGAGGCTGCGATGAATGACAGCGGCGTGAGCAGCACGACCACTATCGCAATCTTGTAGTTTATCGTCATCATGAAGATGAGCGTGCCGATTATGGTGATAACGCCGCTGAAAAACTGTGTAAATCCCTGTAATAAGCCGTCCGAGACTATCTCGATGTCGTTGATGACTCGGCTCGTGAGCTCTCCCTTGGTGCGGCGGTCAATGTAGCTGAGCGGCACGCGCTGGAGCTTCGCGAACGCGTCTGCGCGGATATCGCGGACGGTCATGAACGCGAGCCTGTTGGTGCAAAGGCTCATCAGCCACTGGAAGAGACCGCTCGCAATTACCGATACAGCGAGCTTTACGACGACTCGCAGCAGCCTGCCGAAGTCGACCTCTCCCGCGCCGACGCAGCAGTCGACTGCTTCGCCGATGAATACGGGTACGGCGAGAGAGAGCGAAATGCCTGCCGCCGCAAATATGAGCGTGAGCACGAAAAAGGCGATATACGGCCGTGCGTAGGAGAACACGCGCTTCAAAGTCTTAACCATTGCCGTCCTCCTTCTCGTTCATCTGTGAGCGGTAGATGTCGCGGTAGACCTCGCAGCCGGCGAGCAGCTCGTCGTGCGTGCCGATACCGACGGCAGCTCCGTCCTCCATGACGATTATCCTGTCGGCGTCCTTTAGCGAGGTCGTGCGCTGTGATATCATCACGACGGAGGTGTCCGCGAGGTCGGCTTTCAGCGCCTTGCGGAGCTTTAAGTCGGTCGCGTAGTCGAGCGCACTGGTGGAGTCGTCGAGTATGAGGATATCGGGCTTGCCGACGAGAGCGCGCGCGATGGCGATACGCTGCTTCTGTCCGCCCGAGAGATTCTTTCCGCCCTGCGAGATACGGGTGTCGAGACCGTCGGGGAGCTTCGCCGCAAACTCCCAAGCCTGCGCGGTTTTCAGCGCAGCGATTATCTCCTCGTCGGTCGCGCCGCGCTTGCGCCACTGCATATTCTCGCGGAGAGTCCCCGAGAAGAGCACCGCCCTCTGCGGGACTGTGCCGATGAGCGTGCGGAGCTCCTCCACGTTCACATCACTGACGTTCACGCCCTCGACTATGACCTCGCCCGCCGTCGGACGGTAGAATGCGGGAATGAGCGACGCTGCGGTGGATTTACCGCTGCCCGTGCCGCCGATGATACCGAGCATCTCCCCCCGCCCGAGCGTGAACGAGAGGTCGTGAACGGAGTCACCGCCAGCGTTCTCGTAGCCGAACGATACTCCGCGGAATTCGATGATATTTTCGCTGCTTCTGTCGGGGTGAGCGCTGCCCGTCTCCTCGGGCGGGAGCTCAAACACCTCGCTGATACGGTTCGCGGAGGCAAACGCCTTCGTGAATATGACTATGAGGTTCGCGAGCACCACGAGCGCGAGCAGTATCTGCGTCATATAGTTGGTGAACGCGGTCAGCTCGCCCTGTGTGAGGCTGCCCGAGTCGATACGCAGTCCGCCGAACCATATTATCGC
>JAUMVH010000068.1:255-12769 GCA_030530245.1 Ruminococcus sp. | reverse complement strand
AGACCCATACTTCTATGGTCGAGCCCTTTTCAAGCTCTGTTCCAACGTCGTAATTCTGCCACATGATAGCGTTAGCACTGTATCTGTTATCGGCTCTTTCTTCGCTTACAACTATATTGAATGAACCGCCGTATATGCTCTTCGCGTAGTCGACATCGACACCGATGAGGTTCGGTACAGAAACTGTATCGGGCTCCTCGGGCTGAGTGGTCTCCTCCTGACGATAGCCGTCTACCTGTCTGAGAGCCGCGTCAACGTCTCCGCCCGACTTGGTCGTGATAGTGCTGTCTGCGAAATTGAAGGTGTACGTACCGATGGAGGCACGCTTGTTGTTGCTGAGATTGAGAAGCAGAACGTTTACTGTTGCGTTCTCGCCCGAGCCCTTGATGTCCCAAGAGATGCCTGATTCCTCGGGAACGTAGAAGGAACGTGTATCCTGACTGTCACGGCTTCCGTCATCATTTACTATCATAAAGCTGATCTGGAAGTGTCCGTCAGCGTCTGACGGGAATTCAACACTGAACGGGATAACGCCGTCGGGGTTCGTGCCGTCTGAGAACTCGAAGATTATCTCTGTGCCCGTCTCGACCTTCTCGCCCTTCTTTATGCTCTGCTTTACTACCGTGTTCTCCTTCTCATAGGAGGCTACGGGCTTGGTAACTACTTTGAGTCCCGCATACTCGGCGAGCATCTTCGCGTCGTCGATGGTCTTGCCTACCCAGTCGTCGACCTGTACCTGTCCTGCCTCTTCGCCCATGCTGACGTATAGTATGACTGTGGAGTCCTTGTGGGCTGTCTCGCCTGCCGCGGGCTCGGTCTTGATGACGTAGCCCTTTCTCACTTCCGCGCTTGAGGAATTGCGTATCTCACACTTGAGTCCCTTCTGCGTGAGCATATCCTTTGCGAGCTCTGCGTTCATTTCAGTGACGTTGGGGACTTCTACAGTCTCCATACCCTTGCTGACCTTTACCTTCAGCACAGCGCCCTTCTTGAACTCGACGCCCTCTGCGGGGTCCTGCTCGATGATGATTCCGGGCTCAGCCTCGTCGTATACCTGTCCGTCTTCCTTGAACTGGATATTGTTGCCGTACTTCGCTACGGCGTCGTTGAAGTCCATACCGATAACGGAGGGCATCTTCCAGTCGTTCTTCTGCGATGTATCCTTGAGCATATCCGTGAAGAGCAGGGATATGATGATAACGCCCACGATGATGACTACGACAACTACCGCGGTAAGTACGGGGATAAGCAGCGATGAACGCTCCTCTTCCTCTTCTTCCTCCTCGTCCTCGTAGAAGTCGTCGTTATTGTAAACGCCGCCGTAGGGCTGCTGCTGAGGCGGATATGCCTGCTGTGCGCCGTAGGGTGCCGCCGCGCCTGCGGGAGCTCCCGCGTATACGGGCTGCTGCACCTGCACCTGAGGCTCCTGCTGTCCCTGAGCCGCGCCGTCGCGGGTGATGGACTGGGTGTTGAAGAAGCGGGTGTTCTCGTTGTCGTCAGCGCCCTCCTCGACGTAGTAGCCGAAGGTGGTCGACGGGTCGTTCTTGAACTTCTCGATGTCCGCTATCATTTCAGCGGTGGTCTGATATCTGTCCTCGGGAGCCTTCTCCATAGCCTTGAGGACTATCTCCTCGAGTCCGTCGGGGATATCGGGATTGATAGCTCTCGGGCGCTCGGGGATATCGTGCATATGCATTACTGCGATGGCGACGGGGTTGTCGCTGTCGAAGGGCTTCTTGCCCGTGAGCATCTCGTACATCATTGCTCCCACGGAGTAGATGTCGCTCTTGGCGTCGGTCACGCCGCCGCTTGCCTGCTCGGGGCTGATGTAGTGGACGCTCCCGATAGCCTGATCGGTAGCCGTCTTGCCCTCCTCACGCGAGAACTTCGCGATGCCGAAGTCCATGACCTTGATGGTTCCGTCGCTGAACATCATTATGTTCTGCGGCTTGATATCGCGGTGAACTATGCCCTTGTCGTGGGCGTGCTGGAGTGCGCGGAGTATCTGTATCACGAAGTGGACGGTGTCCTTCCATGTGAGCACCTTCTCCTCCTCGATATACTCCTTCAGCGTTATGCCGTCGATGTACTCCATAACGATGTACTGGAGCTTGTCCGAGAAGCCCATATCGTATATCTTCACGATATTCGGGTGCGACAGGACTGCTACAGCCTTCGACTCGTTCCTGAAGCGTCTGAGGAACTCCTCGTTCTCGGCGTACTCCTTCTTGAGGATCTTGATAGCGACAGCCTTGTTGTCGATAACGTCTGTGCCCTTGTAGACCTCAGCCATTCCGCCGACGCCTATAAGCTCGGTTATCTCATATCTGCCTTCAAGCTTTTTGCCAATGTACTTATCCATGGTCTTATCCTTCCTTCAGATCTGTTGTTCTATATGGCATTAATCAAAAACGTTTATCAGCGGGGAGCTTCAGTCCCATACGAGCGCGACCGTTACGTTATCGCGGCCGCCCTTGCCGTTTGCGAGCTTTATCAGCTCGTCGGGCATACTGTCGAGCTCATGCCCTGCGATGACCTCGTATATCTCCTCGTCGGTGCAGTAGCCCGACAGACCGTCGGAGCACAGGAGCAGATGTATCTTCTCCTCGTAGTCGAGGATGAACGTATCGGTGAGCACCGTCTTCTCGACGCCTACCGCGCGCACGAGCATATGTCTCTGCGGGTGGTCGACCATCTCTTCCTCGGTTATCTTGCCCTGCTCGAACAGCAGTGCGGGGACGTTATGGTCGGTGGTTATCTGGTGGATACCGTTGTCGGTGATGAGGTAGGCTCGGCTGTCGCCGACGTTGGCGATGAACGCCTTGTCAGCCGTCACGAACGCCGCAACGCAGGTCGTGCCCATGCCGAAGTTCTTGAAATCGAGCCTTGCCTTGGTATATATCACGGAGTTCGCCGCCGATATCGCCGATATCATGAGCTTGCGGATACCGTCGGTATCGAGGCTCTCGCTGTAGCCGTCGGAGAATCGCTGGTAGAACTCGCCGATAGCTATCTGACTGGCTTCTCTGCCCGCACGCTCTCCGCCCATGCCGTCGCATACGACCGCGAGGACGTTGTGCCCGAAGTATTCACATCTTACCGCGTCCTGATTTTCTTCACGCCTCAGACCTATGTCCGAACCGTATCTGAATCTCACGCATCCGCACCTCCGTTCTCTGTTTCTTTCTTTGCGGCGTCACGCCTCAGCTGACCGCACGCCGCCTCTATATCGCTCCCGAGAGTCCTTCTCACGGTCGCGTTTATACCGCGCCTGCCGAGGCGCTTCGCGAAGTCCGCGACCGCGCTCTGAGCGGTATGGTAATCTCTCTCTTTGACCCTGTTCACGGGGATAAGGTTCACATGGCAGTTGAGCCCTCTCAGCAGGTCGGAGAGCCTGTCCGCGTCCTTATCCGAGGAATTGACCCCGCTGATGACCGCGTACTCGAAGGTTATCCGACGCCCCGTCCTGTCGATGTAATGGCGGCAGGCTTCGAGGAGCTCCTGTATATTATATGCTCTGTTTATCGGCATTATTTCACTTCTTGCAGTATTGTCCGCGGCGTGGAGGGATATGCACAGCGTCAGCTGGAGCCGCAGCTCCGCGAGGTCGTATATCCTCGGCACTATGCCGCAGGTCGAGAGCGAAACGTGGCGCAGGCTGAAATTGTTGCCCTTGCCGTCCGAGAGTATCCGCAGGAACTTCACGACGTTGTCGAAGTTGTCGAGCGGCTCGCCTATGCCCATGAGCACGACGCCCGAGACCTTCACGCCCAAGTTTCTCTCCGTCTCGTATATCTGCATCAGTATCTCCGACGGTGTGAGGCTTCGCACGAAGCCCGCTATCGCAGACGCACAGAAGCGGCAGCCCATTTTGCAGCCGACCTGTGTTGACACGCAGATGCTGTGACCGTAGCTGTATTCCATCAGCACGGTCTCCACATAGTTCCCGTCAGAAAGCCTATACAGATATTTTACAGTATTATCTATAGAAGATTCAAGCTTTTTCTGCACAAATAGTCCATTTACACAAAAATATTCTTTGAGGTGCGCGCGTAATTGGACAGATAGGTCAGTCATTTTGTCAAAATCAAAAATTCTTTTAACATGAAGCCACTGGTATATCTGTTTTGCGCGGAATTTTTTCTCTCCCTGCGCCTCGAGCAGAGCTTCCAGCTCGGGCAGCTCGAGCGACAAAATATCCGTTTTTTCCAATCCCCGCACCTCCTTTCTGCTTGTTTCGTGTGCTCACACTCTCCTGCGGAACTTCGCCACAAAGAAGCCGTTCACGGAACGGTATGGAAGCTCCGTTTTGCGGTCGGGAGCGAGCCCCAAGTCGGGCAGCTCCACCTGCTCGAGCTCGGGGTGAGCGTGGAGCAGCCGCGCGCAGACCTTCTCGTTCTCCTCGCGGCGTATCGTGCAGGTCGAGTAGACGAGCTCTCCGCCGACCGCAAGATAGTTCAGGGCGTTGTGAGCAATATTGTACTGGATCTCAGGCAAGCCGTCGAAATCCGACAGCTTCTTATACTTTATCTCGGGCTTGACGCTGATGACCGCCAGCCCCGAGCACGGCACGTCGCAGAGTATCTTCGTGAACTGCGGCAGGCTCGGGTCGAACTTGCGCGCGTCGCCCGCGGAAGCCCGTATATTGGTCAGTCCGAGCCTTTCCGCTCCGTCGCGTATCAGCTTCGCGCGCTTCTCGTGCAGGTCGAACGCGTACACCTCTCCCCTGCCGTTCATCATCTCCGCCATCGTGAAGGTCTTGCCCCCGGGAGCGGCGCAGATGTCGAGAACACGGTCGTTCTCGGTCGGTGCGAGCGCCGCGCAGATGTACTGCGAAGCCGCGCTCTGCACGTGGAACCAGCCGCTCTCAAATGCCTGTGTATGTATAATGTCTCCCGACGCGAGATAGCAGTCGGG
The DNA here is from genome assembly GCA_030530245.1 of Ruminococcus sp. Lineage (GTDB taxonomy): Bacteria > Bacillota > Clostridia > Oscillospirales > Ruminococcaceae > Ruminococcus. The sequence goes on along the minus strand of JAUMVH010000068.1, from coordinate 7,852 downwards.
GAGTGCCTCTATCCGCCGAATATTCGTCTCCCCGAGCTTCTCTGCGAGCGAGCGCGTGAACTCCTCCTCCGTGCATTTCAGCGCATTTCTGCGGAGGTAGGCGCCGTCCCTGTGCTTGCAGGTCAGCACCTCGAGCGCGTCGTTCTTCATCAGCTCGCGGACGAGCTCCTCGGGGGCGGAATACTCGATGGACGTGCGCTTTATCGCGTATTCGGGCAGGGTCAGCTGCTTGCCGCTGCGTATGAAGCTGCGCAGTATCGCGTTCACCATGCCCGCTGCGCTCGTCTTGCCGAACTGCTTGGCGAGATTCACGGACTCGTTCACCGCGGCGTTGTCGGGGACGCTGTCCATGTACATTATCTGGTATATCCCGCACCGCAATATATTTACAATTTCATCGTCAAGCTTGCTTATCGGGCGTGAAGATAGTCCCGAAATTATATGGTCGAGCGTTATCCTGCGCTCGATGACTCCGTAATACAGCGCAGAGCACAGCTTCTTCCCCCTCTCGTCGAGGTCGGAAGAATCGAGCCCTGCGCTGAGCTGGATATTCGAGTAGCTGCCGCTCCTGAACGTCTTGCTCAGGAGCTTCACGGTAAGGTATCTCGGGTCTGTCATCGTCTCGCCCTCAACAGCAGCCGCACAAGCTGCATTATCGACGACGCCAGCCCTGCTACGTAGGTCATGGCGGCGGCTGTCAGCACCTTGCGGGCGGGCTTGAGCTCCGACGGCTCGAGTATGCAGTCGCCCTCGAGCGTTTTCATCGCGCGGCGGCTGGCGTTGAGCTCCGTCGGGAGCGTCACTATCTGAAAGAGTATGACCGCGCAGAACATCGCGATCCCTACGTAGATCAGGAACGGCAGGAACGTGAGCACGCACCCTGCGAGGAACACGTAGAACCACAGGTACGAGCAGATATTCGTGACGGGCACGAGCTTGCTCCTGATGAGTATCGGCTTGTACGCCTCGGCGTGCTGGCAGGCGTGACCGCACTCGTGCGCCGCGATGCCTATCGCCGCGACCGAGGTCTGACCGTAGACCGAATCCGACAGCCGCACGACGTTATCGCGCGGGTCGTAGTGGTCGCTGAGCTTGCCGCCTATCCGCTCTATCCGCACATCGTGCAGCCCGTTGAGGTCGAGTATTCGGCGCGCGACCTGCTCCGCGGTCAGTCCGCGCGAGCTGTGCACGCGGCTGTTCCTGCTGAATGTCGCGCTCACGGCTATCTGCGCGATAAGCGGTATTATCATCATTCCGATGAGCAGCAGTATGTCGGTGATATACGCCGATATATCGCCGTATGAATATCCGTATCCGTACATTTACGCACCTCCGTCAGGAGAGTTTTTCTCCCTTTGTAAGCTTCTTTCCGCGGAGGAAATCCTCCGTCCTCATGCGCTTCTTGCCCTCGGGCTGGACCTCGAGGAAGGTCACGCATTTCCCGTCGCCGCACTTTACGGTGAAGGAGTCGGTATCGACTATCTCGCCGTTCGCAGCGTCGGGAGCAATTTTGTCCGAAATCATCGAGCGGTAGACCTTTATGCGCTTGCCCTCGAGCATCGCAAAGCCCGTCACGCCCCTGATAACGTTGTGTACCTCAGCCGCCGTTTTCGAGAAGTCGAGCGCGCTCATCTCCTTGCGTATCATCGGCGAGTAGCAGCTCAGCGAGTCGTCCTGCTTCTCGGGCGAGAGCGTGCCGCTCTCTATCGCCTTTATCGTATCGGCGAGCACCTCGCCGCCCATCTCCGAGAGGCGCGCATAAAGCTCCTCATACGTCTCATTTTCGCTGATCTCCGTGCTCCGCCTGATGAGCATATCGCCCGTGTCGAGTCCCTCACTCATCTGCATCGAGGTCACGCCTGTCTCGGTCTCGCCGTTGAGCAGCACCCAGTTTATCGGTGCCGCTCCCCTGTAGCGCGGGAGCAGCGACGCGTGAATGTTCACGCAGCCGTACTTCGGGAGCTCCAGTATCTCCTTCGGCAGTATCTGTCCGTAGGCGGTGACCACTATCAGCTCGGGAGCAATATCGTGCAAAATCCGCAGGCTCTCCTCCGCGTCCTCACCCTTTCTGAGCGAGAGCGGCTGGTAGACGGGTATGCCGTATCCCTCCGCCGCCGACTTGACGGGCGTGGGTATCATCTTGTAGCCCCTGCCCTTCGGCTTGTCGGGCTGGGTGAACACCGCCGCGACCTCGCACCCGCCCTCCGCGAGCGCACGCAGGCACGGCACCGCAAAATCGGGCGTTCCCATGAATACTACCCTCATATTATTCCTCCTCGGGAACAAAAAATTCTTCCACAATCTCGGTAAATACGTGACCGTCGAGGTGGTCGTTCTCGTGGCAGACACACTGCGCTCCGAGGTCGGTGAAGTCGCGCTCGAACCAGTTGCCGTTCCTGTCCTGAGCCTTCAGGTGAACGCTCTTGGGACGCGTAACATAGCCCCAGACGTTCGGGCACGAGAGGCAGCCCTCCTGTACGCGCTGGCTGCCCTCTCTCTGCGATACCTCGGGGTTTATGCACTCAAAGCTGCCCTCCTCGAGGTGCATGATGAATATGCGCCTGCATATCCCGACCTGCGGTCCCGCGAGACCGAGTCCCTGCGCCTTGTCGAGAGTCTCGTGCATATCGTCGAGGAGTATCGCGAGCTTCTCGTCGAACTTCTCCACGGGTCTGCATACCTTGTGGAGTACCTCGTCCTTGTCTGTTAGTATATTTCTCAGTGCCATATCCATTATCCTTTCTTATACGCCCACGTCGCCGTTCATATCGGCGTAGAGTGTCACATTCCTCATCTCGGGGAGCTTCGCGCCCTCTGTCAGTATGCCGCTGATGAAGCCGCGTATCTCCGCCGTATTCCTGCATTTCATTATTATGCGGTAGCGGTACTTGCCGCCGAGCCTGCCGTACGAAGCCTTCACGGGTCCGAGCACTCGGACGGGCGTTTTCGGCTGTAATTCGCGAAGTCTGACGTTCATCAGCTCCAGCACCGCGTCCGCGCCCTTTTTCGTGTCGGGCTCGGTCACTCCCGCAAAGCAAAAGACGCACATATCGCATATCGGCGGGAATATCATCGCCCTGCGTATCGCTATCTCCTCGGTGTAGAAGCCCTTGTAGTCCTGCTCCGCCGCGAGGTTCATCACGTAGTGGTCAGGCATGAAGGTCTGCAATATCGCCCTGCCCGAGCGCTCGCCGCGCCCGCCTCTGCCGACTACCTGCGCTATCAGCGAGAATGTCCGCTCGTAGCTGCGGAAGTCGCCGTTATAGAGCGCCTTGTCCACGGACAGCACTCCCACGAGCGTGACGTTCGGGAAGTCGAGTCCCTTGCCTATCATCTGCGTGCCTATCATTATATCGTACTCGCCGTCGCGGAAGGCGTTGAAGCCCTTCTCGTACGAGTAGCGCGAGAACGTCGTATCCGCGTCCATTCGCAGTATCCGCGCCGTCGGGAAGAGCTCGCCGAGCTCCTCCTCGAGCTTCTGCGTGCCGAAGCCCATGCGCTTGAGGCGCTCCGATCCGCACACGGGGCACGTCCTCGGCTCGTCGCCCGCGTAGCCGCAGTAGTGGCACATCAGCTTGCCGTTCTTCTTGTGGTAGGTCAGCGGCACCGAGCAGTTCGGGCAGTATATCGGCTGAAAGCAGTCCACGCAGCTCGTTATCGTGTGGTAGCCGCGCCTGTTGAGCAGGAGTATGCTCTGCTCGCCGTTTCTGAGGTTCTTGTTGACCTCGTCCACAAGCCGTCGGCTGAACTCCGATGTGTTGCCGTCCATGCGCTCCTCGTTCATATCGACGATGCTCACCTCGGGAAGCGGGTTGCTGCTGTAGCGGCTCTTCAGCTCGAGCAGTCGGTACACCCCGCGCTCGGCGAGGTAGTAGCTCTCGATGCTCGGAGTCGCCGACGCAAGGAGCAGCACCGCGTTGTGGCTCACGCACCTGCGCTTGGCGATGTCGTGGGCGAGATAGCGCGGCGAGCTGTCGGACTTGTACGAGCGCTCGCCCTCCTCGTCGATGATGATGAGCCCAATATTGGCAAGAGGGGCAAATACTGCGCTCCTCGTGCCGACCACGATGTCCGCTTCGCCCCGTTTTATCCGCTTATATTCGTCGAGGCGCTGACCGAGCGACAGTCCGCTGTGGATAACCGCGACCCGCTCCCCGAACAGCGAGCGGAACCTCCGCAGTACCTGCGGGGTCAGCCCTATCTCGGGTATGAGCATGAGCACCTGCCGTCCGAGCGACGTCGTATCGTAAATCAGCTTCTCAAAAACCGAGGTCTTTCCGCTTCCCGTGACACCGTGGAGCAGAAAGACTGCGGGCTTGTTTTCATTTATCTGCGCGAGTACCTCGTCATGCGCGGACTGCTGCTCGTCCGAGAGAACGACCTCGCGCGGGTCGATACGCTCGTCGGAGCCGTCCTCCACGCCGCGGAGCACCTCCATATCGTACTCCTCTGCCGCTCCCGATGCCGCGAGCCGCTTGATGACCGCCTCCGTGAAGCCGCACATATACGCGGTCTCCCTCACGGAAGCCGCGCCGTACTCGCCGAGGAAGTCCGCCGCCTGCTTCTGCTTCGGCGTCAGGTCGAAGCGTGACGGGTCGGCGAGGTATTCGTCCGAGAGGCGCACCATCTTCACGGAGGCGTCTCCCACGTTCTGACGGAAAACATTGTTTGAGTCAAGGGCACCCGCGTCAAGGAGCTCGTCGGGCAGACGTCTGCCGTTGTCGACGATGTAGTTCTCGACGAGCGCGGTGACCTCCCTGTCGTCCGCGGCACAGCGCAGCGTCTCGAGCAGCTCGTCCGCGGCGGGACTGAGCACAGACACGTCCGCGAACTCCCGCACGAGGCGGAAGCTCTCCTTCGCCTTTACGCCCATGCCGGGCGGGAGCATTATCTTCACCGCGTCAAAATAGGTGCAGAAGGTCTGCTCGCGGAGTATCTCCGCAAGCCTCATCAGCTCGCCCGATATCACGGGCTCGTCGTCTATCTGGGCCGTTATCGGCTTCAATCGGGCAGAGCTGCCCTCCGTCAGCCGCATGACTACGCCTATCCTGCGCTTGTTGCCCTTGCCGAACGGCACCAGCACCCTGCACCCCTCTTTGAGCTGCATATGCTCGGGCACCGCGTAGCTGAACAGCATATCGAATGAGTACGCCGTTCCGCTGACAGCTGTTTCCGCGATAAGGGACATATTATTCCTCGTCAGTGCTTACTATCTTGCACTTGCCGCTTGCAAGCTCCTCGACTGCCGTCTTGACGGGCTTCTCCTCGAGAGTCTCGCCGTTTTCGCAGAGCTCCTCGGATATCTCCCTTGCGCGCTTCGCAACTGCGATAACGAGCGAGTAGCAGCTCTCATTCTTTGAAATTATCTGGTTTACTGCGGGTCTAAGCATTTTTTAACACCTCATCTATAAATTCGCTCTGAAATTTCGAGTTCAGCTGTTCCGCGCGGACTACCGCGAAGAAGTCGCTGACCGCGTCCTCGAGAGCGTCGTTGACAACGATATAATCGTATTTCGGAGCGTATGTCAGCTCCTCGTATGCAGCGGCAACGCGCTGCGCTATGACCTCCTCGGTCTCGGTGCCGCGCTTGTGGAGGCGGCGGCTGAGCTCCTGCACCGACGGCGGCGCGATGAACACGAGCAGTGCGTCGGGACGTGCCGCCCGTATGCTCATGGCTCCCTGCACCTCTATCTCGAGGATAACGTTGATGCCCTTCTCGAGGTAGGGGTCGACCTCCGACCTTAGCGTGCCGTAGTAGTGGTCGCAGTAGCCCGCGTGCTCGAGAAATTCGTCGTTCGCTGCCCTCTTCTCGAACTCCTCGTTCGTGATGAAGTAGTAGTTCACGCCGTCGACCTCACCCTCGCGGGGCTTGCGCGTCGTAGCCGATACCGAGCAGCGGAAGCTCTCGTCCTTCAGTATCTCCGCGAGCATTGTGCCCTTTCCGCACCCAGACGGCGCGGAGAACACGATAAGTCTGCCTTTATTCTTCATTTTCCGTATCACCTGTCCCGTTTATTCTCGCCGCAAGCGTCTCGGTTATCAGCGAGGACAGGATTATATGTCCGCTGTCCATTACTATCACCGCCCGCGTCTTGCGTCCGTATGTTGCGTCGATAGCCCTGCCGTCGTCCTTAGCCTCCTGTATCAGGCGCTTTATCGGGGCGGAATCGGGACTGACTATCGTTACTATCCTCGCCGCGGATATCATATTTCCGTAACCGATGTTTATCAGTTTCATAGCTTACTCGATATTCTGTATCTGCTCGCGTATCTTCTCTATCTCAGCCTTCATATCTACGACTATCTTCGTGATGCTGAGGTCCTGAGCCTTCGAGCCTATCGTGTTGACCTCGCGGTTCATCTCCTGAACGATGAAGTCGAGCTTGCGTCCGACTGCCTCCTCCGAGCCGAGCATATCCCTCATCTGCGAGATGTGGCTGCGCAGACGCACCGTCTCCTCGTCGACCGCGACCTTCTCCGCGAATATCGCCGCTTCCGTGAGTATGCGCTGCTGGTCGATGTCCTTGCTCTCGAGTATCTCCGTCAGCTTCTGATAGAGCTTGCCGCGGTAGCTCTCGACGGTCTTGGGCGACTGCTCCTCGACCTTCGCCACCATGCGTAGTATGCCCTCCGCCTTGTCGAGCACGTCCGCGCGGAGCTTCTCGCCCTCGGTCTCGCGCATTGCCACGAACTTCGCAAGCGCCTCGCCCGCGACCTCCGCAACGTCGCTCCACACCTGCTCCTCGTCGTCGGGAGCCTTCTGTATCGTGAATATGTCGGGGAGCTTGATGAGCTTCGAGAGCGTGAGGTCATCCTCGACGTAGTCCTCGAGCTCGTCGTAATCGACGTACTTGTCGTTTATCTCCTCGCCGAACTCCTTCAGCACGCGGAGGTACTCCTCGGCAAGCCCCTTGTTCAGCGCAACGACGGTGTCTCTGCCCTCGATGTTGTTTATCGTAACGTTGACCTCGACCTTGCCGCGCGAAATGCCGCTTTTCAGCATTGCCTTGAGCTTTTCGTCGATGTAGTTGTACGTGCGCGGGATACGCGAGGAGTACTCGTAGTATCTGTGGTTCACGGAGCGTATCTCGACGAGGATATCTCTGCCGCTGAGTATCTTCTGAGCCCTGCCGTAGCCTGTCATGCTTCTTATCACTGTATATCGCCACCTTTTCTGAATTTTTCGTGCATAATACGCCGCTTCAAGCCTCAGCTCGGCTATGATATGGGCATACCTATGCTATTATATTATAGCACAGCCGTGCCGAAAATGCAAGTAGTTGAGCAAATTTAGCGAGGGCTCCGCCCTTGGAACCCGCAAGGGCGGAGCCCTTGACCCGCCAGAGGCTCTGCCTCTGGACTCCGCCGGGGCTTTGCCCCAGACCCCAGCAAGGGACGCAGTCCCTTGCAACCCGAAATCGCGTCGCCGCTCGCTTTGCTCGCTAACGTTGCGCGGACGGCAAGGCTATTCCCGCGATTGTTACATACGCGGAATCATACCAGCGGTCTGTACGAAGTAAGCGAGTTTACGAGCGACCACGCGAACCGCGCGCGCCCGCTCGCCGCAAAAAACCTCCCCCGATCGCTCGGGGGAGGG
>JAUMVH010000068.1:0-245 GCA_030530245.1 Ruminococcus sp. | reverse complement strand
ATCACCGCTTTCGCAGCAAGCTATTCAATTACTCTTCGTCCTCTCTTCTTCTGCGTACTGCGAACGCTACGCCTGCCGCCATGATGATCACTGCGAAAGGTACGCCTGCGCCTGCAACGCCCGTCTGAGGATTGGTCGTCTTGGAAGCTGTTGTAGTAGCTGTTGTTGTGGTTGTAGTTGTAGTTGTTGTCGTGGTGTTCGTTGTGGTAGAATTCGTGTTAACGATCATATCTTCTATCATCGTT
>JAUMVH010000275.1 GCA_030530245.1 Ruminococcus sp. | reverse complement strand
ATCGGTACTGTCCCCGAGACCGACATCGTGCTGCACAAGATAATGGTGCCCAACGGCGTCAGGGGCAAGGTCAAGTCTGTAAAGGAGGGCGAGTTCAACGTGAGCGATACGGTGTGCGTCCTCGAGACCGAAAAGGGCGAGCGCGAGCTCACCATGATGCAGAAGTGGGGCGTAAGAAGCGGCAGACCCTACAACAAGAAGCTGTCGCCCGATATGCCTCTCGTGACGGGTCAGCGCGTCGTTGACTGCCTGTTCCCCATTGCGAAGGGCGGCGTTGCGGCTATCCCCGGACCCTTCGGAAGCGGCAAGACCGTTACCCAGCACCAGCTCGCGAAGTGGGCTGAGGCTGATATCATCGTGTATATCGGCTGCGGCGAGCGCGGCAACGAGATGACCGATGTTCTCAACGAGTTCCCCGAGCTCATCGACCCCAAGACGGGCAAGTCCCTCATGGAGCGCACCGTGCTTATCGCGAACACCTCCGATATGCCCGTTGCGGCGCGTGAGGCGTCCGTATATACGGGTATCACTATCGCCGAATACTACCGCGATATGGGCTATTCCGTGGCTCTTATGGCTGACTCCACATCGCGCTGGGCGGAGGCTCTGCGTGAGATGAGCGGACGACTCGAGGAAATGCCCGGCGAAGAGGGCTACCCCGCTTACCTCGGAAGCCGTCTCGCTCAGTTCTACGAGCGCGCGGGACGCGTTATCTCCACGGGCAGCGAGGGCAGAGAGGGCGCGCTCTCCGTTATCGGCGCAGTTTCGCCTCCCGGCGGTGATATATCCGAGCCTGTTTCGCAGGCGACGCTCCGTATCGTGAAGGTGTTCTGGGGGCTCGACTCCAACCTCGCGTACCAGCGCCACTTCCCCGCCATCAACTGGCTGACGAGCTACTCGCTGTACGCGGACTCGCTCGCCGATTGGTACAATAACAACGTCTCGACCGAATGGATGAAGTCGCGCGCGAGATTCATGTCTATCCTCCACGACGAGGCTGAGCTCAAGGAAATTGTCAAGCTCATCGGTATGGACGCGCTCTCCGCAGGCGACCGCCTGAAAATGGAGACCGCCCGCTCTATCCGCGAGGACTTCCTGCACCAGCTCGCATTCCACGAGATAGACACGTATACAAGCCTCAAGAAGCAGCTCTATATGATGAAGCTCATACTCGGCTTCAACGACGAGGCGGAGGCTGCTATCGCCAAGGGCGCGGACATCGAGCTCGTATCGGAGCTGCCCGTGCGCGAGAGGATAGGACGCTTCAAGTACGTCCCCGAGGACGAGACGGACGCCGAGTTCGAGAAGGTATCCGTCGAGATTTCCGCACAGCTCGACGAGCTGCTGAATAAGGAGGAAGACTGATGCCAAGAGAATACAGAACTATCGAAGAAGCGGCAGGTCCTCTGCTGCTCGTGAAGGACGTCGAGAACGTCACATACGGTGAGCTCGCGGAGATAAGGCTCGCAAACGGCGAAAAGCGCCGCTGCCGAGTGCTCGAGATAGACGGCAGCAATGCCCTCGTTCAGCTCTTCGAGAACGCCGCGGGTATCAACCTCAAGGACAGCGCCGTCGTTTTCTCGGGTCATCAGATGGAGCTCGGAGTTTCCGAGGATATGCTCGGACGTGTATTCGACGGTCTCGGTCGTCCGATAGACGACGGTCCCGAGATTATCCCCGACAAGCGCATGGACGTAAACGGTCTGCCCATGAACCCCGTTGCGCGTAAGTACCCGCAGGAGTTCATTCAGACGGGCGTTTCCGCGATAGACGGACTCAATACCCTCGTACGCGGTCAGAAGCTCCCCATTTTCTCGGCGAGCGGTCTGCCGCACGCTCAGCTCGCGGCTCAGATAGCGCGTCAGGCACGTGTTCTCGGCGATAACGAGCAGTTCGCCGTTGTCTTCGCGGCTATGGGTATCACCTTCGAGGAGTCCGAATACTTCGTGCGCAGCTTCCGCGAGACGGGAGCCCTCGACCGTACCGTGCTCTTCGTAAACCTCGCCAACGACTCCGCCATCGAGCGCCTTGCGACTCCGAAAATGGCGCTTACTGCCGCAGAATACCTCGCATTCGAGAAGGGTATGCACGTGCTCGTTATCCTCAC
>JAUMVH010000067.1 GCA_030530245.1 Ruminococcus sp. | reverse complement strand
CTCGACGGCTATCAGCAGACGATAACCTACCATATCCCTCCGTTTGCTCTCGGCGACGTGAACGAGGACGGCAAGGTCGACGCCAAGGACGCGTCGAAGGTGCTGGTGTACTATTCGGCAGTTTCTACGGGCGCTGAGGGCGGACTCAGCGAGGTCCAGATGAAAGCTGCCAACGTAAACGGCGACGCAAAGATCGACGCCAAGGACGCTTCGCGCATACTCGTATACTACGCAGCAGCTTCCACGGGCGGCGACCCCACATGGGACTGATACAACGCAAAACAGCGCCCATAGCGTATCTGAATCGTTTCTCATACAAATGATAAGACCCGCTTAGAACGGACTTCTAAGCGGGTCTTGTTTTTATCACATAAAAATGTCTGCGATATGATATACGATGCAGGAAAGTATCAGTGCGTTGCAGATATAGAACAGTGCGACCTTGACTGTCCATTTCAGCGAGTGCGATTCCTTGAATGTAGTGGAAAGAGCCATAAGACAGGGAATGTTGAAGGTCGTGGCAAACATAAACGCGAGCGCCTCAGCAGGTGAGATGACTGCTGACATTGCACTGCCCAGCATTGCTGTATCAGCTTTGGCGGTCTTCGCAAAGAAAGTTGCTTCCATGAGGGAATTATCGCCCATAAATACAGCATTCAGCGTGCCGAGGACGGCTTCCTTTGCGAAAGCTCCGCTGACAAACGCCATGAAGGTCTGCCAGCCCATACCAAAGAATTTGGTTACAGGTTCGATGAACGTTCCCACACGGTACAGCAGGCTGTTATCAACATTGCCGTCCTTGCTGAATGAGAGCACATAAAACAGGATGGAAACCAGTGTTACCGTTCCGAGAGCGCGCTTGAAAATATCCCACGCCTTGAAGAAGGCTTCCTTGATGATATGCTTCCAGTGTGCCTTGTGGTATGGCGGCAGCTCCATTATCATGCCGCTGCGGTTTTCCACAGGTGCGAGCTTGCGGCTGAACACTTTTGATACGACGAACATCGTGACGACCACATATATCAGTATTCCCACGCAAACGAGAAGCGTCTGCCACCATGAAAAGAACATACCCGAGATGACAGGGATTATCGACCATATTGAGGCACATGGTATCGCCCATACAATGGACATAGCGAGCATTCTCTGTCCCCAGTTGTCCATGACTCTCGTTCCGCAGGCACCGCCGATAGTGCAGCCGAAGCCCATAAGCATGGGGCAGATAGCCTTGCCCTGCAAGCCGAGCTTTGAGAGCAGTCCGTCAAACTGATAGGCTGCACGAGCGAGGAAGCCCGTCTCCTCAAGAAAGCCGAATACAATGTTAACGCCGAATACGAAGCTCGCCATTGAGATCGTGAAATACAGCACATTGGGTATCATGGTGCTGAATATGGAAACGAGCCAAGGGTGAACATTCAGGTTCGTCAGCAGCTTGTCAACAGGGTCGTGAAGCAGAATGGGTATCATCTGTCCGATACCCATAAACGGCATCATTATAAGCATTGCCACGAGGAAAGCCAGCAGTACAACGCCGATGCATATCAGCTTTCCGAGGATCGGCCTTGTCATCACACGGTCAAATCCCGACATTTTATAGACCTTCTGCTCCGACTTTGTAACGTCCGCAAGGAGTTTGTCTACCCACTCGAATTTTGCCTTGCTGTCTGCCTTGACATTTTTTTGCTCCGCAGGTGAGGAAACTATAAGTTTATGAGGCGTTTTCAGCTCATCGGCGATAAGCTTTTTCAGCTTGTCATAGTCCTTGGAATCCGTCGCGTTGAACGGAAGAACAGGGATACCGAGCTTTTCTGCAAGTGCTTCCGCATTGACCGATTTGCCCATATCCTTAGCAACGTCCATCATATTGAGCACGAGCACGGCAGGCTTATCCAGCCTCGCAAACTCCGCAAGCATGAACATACTTCTTTCAAGCTGTGAGGCGTCCACCAGAACAACAGTAAGTTCGCTTTGCCCTGACCTGATGTAATCCGTTGTAATGATCTCTTCATCGGAATTGCCCGACAGACCGTAGCTTCCCGGAAGGTCGGTGACGGTATATTTTGTGCCGTTGTAGGAATATGTACCCTCGTTCTTTTCCACGGTCTTTCCTGCCCAGTTGCCGACGTGCTGACGCGAGCCTGTCAGATTGTTAAAGATAGTGGATTTGCCCGAATTGGGCTGTCCTAAAAGTGCTATACTGCCTGTCATTTCGATGTCACCTCTATTCTTTCCGCGTCTGCTCTGTTCAGTGATATGAGCGTTTCTCTCAGATAGATCAGAACAGGCATTTTCTTGTCATTCCTTACGGTCTGAAACGTTGTTCCCTCTGTGATACCGATCGAGGTTATACGGTTCATGAAATGATCGTCGCCGCTTACAGAGGTTATGCGTCCCTGCATATCTGATCTTGTTTCCGTTAGTTTCATATAGTTCCTCCTTTTATAAGTATATACTAACAATATATCAAATAAATATCGGCTCGAAAGCCGATTTTATTTTACTCCATTCCGCAGAGCCATTTCCAGCCCTTCGAGAAAAAGGTGTTGATGGTCTGCGCGTAGTGCATTGCTTCTTCACGGGTGAAATCGTGCCTTATCGGCTGCAATACCGCTTCAACGTTTGAGGATACGAGCAGGTGGAATTCCTTGCGGTCAAACTCGGGGACATGGTCGCCGCGCCGCCGCAATGCCTCGATGTATTTCAGCGAGCTTTCCTCTTCCATTTCTGCCAGCTTATGGGAGTAGTCCTCATACCGTGTTCCCTGTGAGCAGCATACCAGAAGCTTGAATTCGCTGATATGGTCGTATATGTACTGCATTACGTAAACGGCATCATCATTCAGGAATGCCGCCGCCGAGCCGATCTTTTCTATCGCTTCGTTCTCCTCCTGCTCTTTCTGACGATAGAGCTGAAGAAAGTCATCGAGCATCGGCTGCACCAACGCTGCAAACATCTCTTCCTTATTCGGAAAGTGCTTATACAGTCCCGATACGGTTATCCCTGCATTTGCAGCGATACGCCGCAAAGAAGCGTCCTCAAAACCATACGTCAAAAATTCCTTTGTTGCTGCGCTGATTATACGTTCGTGGCTCTCGGCTTTTGGCTTAGGCATCTTTTTCATCTCCTGTAGGCGAACGGTGTTCTCTTATATAAGAATACACTGTTCTCTAACGTTTGTCAATAGCGCAGTGATGATTTTTAGGTTTAGCATAATAAAAATTATCGTAATGAAATAAAATCAGACAAATAGCACAGACTTTTTGCATTAAGACCTGACATAAATATGCGATACCGTGCTTTTCGGTATATCGTATCATAAAGCCGCTGCTGAAGGGCTTTTTGCGAATATGACTTGAAATTCTGATCATACTGTGGTATAATCAGAATATATGTTTGCGAAAACTAACTCTCATGATACATTCTTATCGGCTTTAGGAATTTATCAAATGGTATGAACATTCGGAAATATGAGTCCCAAAGGTGGTATTATGAAAAACAATAATATTTCAGCAATAGGATACGCGCTGGCTGCGGCACTGTTCTATGCCTTGAATGTGCCGTGCTCAAAGCTGCTGCTCGGTCACATTTCGCCGACAGTGATGGCTGCGTTGCTGTATCTTGGTGCGGGTTTGGGTGTTGGTATCATGTACCTGTTTCACTATAAAAACGAAAACAGGGAAGAGCGGCTGACCAAAGAGGATATGCCATACACCGTCGGAATGATAGTGCTGGACATCATCGCTCCGATACTGCTGATGATAGGCGTAAAGTACAGCACCTCGTCGAATGCCTCACTGCTCGGGAATTTCGAGATAGCTGCAACGACTGTCATTGCTCTGCTCCTTTTCAGAGAAAAAGTATCGAAACGTCTGTGGACAGCCATTGATCTTATCACGCTTTCAAGCATAGTCCTGACCTTTGAAGGCAGCGGCAGCTTTGATTTTTCGGTAGGTTCGCTTTTTGTTCTCGGGGCAGCAAGCTGCTGGGGACTCGAAAACAACTGCACCCGCAGGATATCCGAGAAAAGCACGTATCAGATAGTGACTGTAAAGGGACTTTTTTCGGGAACGGGTTCGCTGATAACAGCTATGATACTCGGAGAAAAGCTGCCGAAGCTGAGCTATATCCCCGCGGCGCTTGCTCTCGGCTTTGTGGCATACGGACTGAGCATATTCACATACATCAGAGCGCAGAAAACTCTCGGAGCTGCGAAAACCAGCGCATACTATGCTGCCGCGCCGTTTATAGGAGCGTTTCTGTCCTTTGTCCTGCTGAGAGAAAGGCTCTCGGCAGCCTATGCGGCGGCTCTTTTCATCATGATAGCGGGTACAGTTTTTGTTGTAAAGGATACGCTGTCGCACAGGCACAGCCATGAGCATTCGCATACCTTTACCCATACTCATGACGGCACAACACATACGCATACTATCGTTCACAGTCATCAGCATGAGCACTGCCTGACCGATGAAAAGCACGGACACCGTCACAGTACAGCAGAGCTTGAGAGGTATCTTGCGGGACATCACCGTGAAAGGAAAGCGTAATACCTGTGCGGTCGATATGAAGGGCGATACCTATGCAGTCATCAGAGCTGCATAAATTCCATATTATTGAGGTGCAAAATGTTTGATAAACGACTGATGGAGATATGTCCCGAAAGCAGAAAATACATCGTTGGGAACATAATCCTGCAATGGCTTGAACTGGCGCTGAACACGGTCATGATAATTACCTCGGCGCAGTCGGTCTCGAAGCTTTACTACAAGGAATGGGGAATGTCGGACCTTCTGCTCCCCGTTGTCGTCATGGCAGCGACAATGATCATTCGCTTTTTCGCCGCAAGAGGCGCGACGAGAATGAGCTATCTTGCGTCGAAAACCGTCAAACAGAAAATGCGTGAGATGATATACGGAAAGCTTCTGAAGCTGGGCAGCAAGTACCGCGAGCAGGTCACGACAGCGGAGCTCGTGCAGGAATCGGTCGAGGGAGTCGACCAGCTCGAGAGCTACTTCGGGCTGTACGTCCCGCAGTTCTTCTACGCCTTCATCGCGCCGATAACGCTGTTCTTCCTGTTCGGCTTCGGCGGAAGCTGGGCGACCGCGGCGGTGCTGCTCGTATGCGTGCCGCTTATCCCGGGAGCGATAATGATGGTGCAGAAAATAGCCAAAAAGCTGCTCTCGAAATATTGGGGGCAGTACGCGCAGCTCGGCAGCACCTTCCTCGAAAACTTGCAGGGCATGACCACGCTGAAAACCTATCAGGCGGACGAGTTCAAGAACAAGCAGATGAACGAGGAATCGGAGAATTTCCGCTTTGTCACGATGAAGGTGCTGACGATGCAGCTCAACTCCATAATTATCATGGACTTCTTCGCGTACGGCGGTGCGGCGCTGGGAATTTTGATGGCGACACGCGCCTTTGTGAAGGGCGACCTCGCACTCGCAAACTGCATTTTTATGATACTGCTTTCGGCTGAATTTTTCCTGCCTATGCGCCGCCTCGGGAGCTATTTCCACGTCGCGATGAACGGCATGGCGGCAAGCGATAAGATATTCAAATTCCTGAAGCTGGACGAGCCTGCGCCGAAAACGGAAGCCTGCACATCGGGCGATATTCAGCTTGAAGACGTGCATTTCGCCTATGACGAGAGCCGTGAGATTATCCACGGTATCAGCATGACGATACCCGAAAGAGCCTTTGTGGGAATTGTCGGCGAATCGGGCTGCGGCAAGTCGACTGTGGCTTCACTTCTCATGGGACGCAACACGATAGGCTCGGGGACGCTGACTATCGGCGGCAAAAATACAGCCGATGTGACCGAGGAATCCTTGATGAAAACGCTCACATATATCAGCCACAACAGCACGTTTTTCAAGGGAACTGTCCGCGAGAATCTGATCCTTGCGAAGCCGAATGCGAGCGATACCGAGCTGTGGACGGTGCTTGACCGCTGCAGCCTCTCCGCGTTTCTGAAAGGGGAAAAGGGACTGGATACCGTGCTGCTCGAAAATGCGGGAAATCTCTCGGGCGGTCAGAAGCAGAGGCTCGCACTTGCGAGGGCTATCATGCACGATTCTCCCGTGTACATTTTCGACGAGGCGACGAGCAATATCGACGTTGAATCGGAGGAAATTATCCTCTCCGAAATACGCAAACTTGCGAAAAACAAGACCATTATCATGATAAGCCACCGCCTTGCGAACGTTGTGGAGGCTGACAGCATTTACTGCCTTGAAAGCGGAAATATCGCCGAAAGCGGCACACATGCCGAGCTGCTGAAAAGGGGCGGCACATACGCTAAACTCTGGCGCACACAGTCAGAGCTCGAGAACTTCGGAAGGGAGGCGAGGGCATGAAAAAGCGTTCAAAAGTCGGCACGCTGCTGAAAATGCTGGGACTGGTAAAGCCGCTCACAGGCTTCATGTGCCTTGCAGTCCTGACAGGAACACTGGCGTATTTGGCAGTGCAGTTTATCCCGATTTTAGGCGGTTTTGCCATACTTCACGGACTTGGATTCGACACGCCCATCGGCATTACAGCGATATGGGTTTGCCTTGTGGTTTTCGCACTTCTCAGGGCGGTGCTCCGCCACACCGAGCAGCGCACCAACCACTACATCGCCTTCACCCTCCTTGCGATAGTCCGCGACAGGGTGTTTCAGGCGCTGCGGAGGCTCTGTCCCGCGAAGCTGGAGGGGCGCGACAAAGGCGACCTCATCAGCCTTATCACCTCGGACGTAGAGCTGCTGGAGGTGTTCTACGCGCACACCATTTCGCCTATCGGCATTGCATTTTTAGTTGAACTTGTAATGGCGATTTTCATCGGCAGCTATCACTGGTCGCTGGGACTTTTAGCGTTCTGCGCTTTCGTCAGTGTGGGCGTTATACTGCCGCTTATTATCTCCAAAAGGAGCGGAAATACGGGCGATGAGATCAGAGCGCAGTCGGGCGAGCTGGCGGCATACGTTCTCGAAAATATTCGCGGATTGGACGAAACTGTGCAGTACGGAAACGGCAAAGCTCGCATGGACGGAATGAATCGCAAAACTCAGCAGCTCACTAAAAATCAGGGCAAGCTGAACCGTCTGACTGGCTTCAACCTTGCGCTTGCGAATACGTTTATCCTCGTTTTCGACATCGCAATGCTCCTGCTTTCGGCGTACCTTTACAGCGAGGGTATCACCGATTTTTCGGGATTTATCATTCCGCTTATAGCGCTGATGTCGAGCTACGGACCTGTGTCCGCGCTCGCAAATCTCGGCACTACACTCCAAAGTACAATTGCGTCTGGCGGACGAGTTCTCGACATCATTGAGGAAGTTCCCGAAACCGAGGTAATTACGGGCAAATCTGACATTTCGTTCAGCGGTGCGGACTGCGAGAACGTCACTTTCAGCTACGGCGGCGACACGGTGCTTCGCGACTTCTCCATGAAATTCCCCGAAAACAGGATAGTCGGAGTTATAGGCAAAAGCGGCAGCGGCAAGTCCACTCTGCTGAAGCTGCTCATGCGTTTTTGGAAGACCACAAGCGGCGAGGTGCGTATCTCGGGGACGAATGTGGAGGATATCAACACCGCAGATCTGCGCGATATGGAAAGCTATATGACACAGGAAACGCAGCTTTTCAAGGACACTATCGCCAACAATATCCGCATAGGCAGGCTCAGTGCGACCCACGAGGAGGTCATCGCAGCCTGCAAAAAAGCGTCTATCCATGACTTTATCATGACCTTACCGAATGGCTATGACACGCAGGTTGGGGAGCTCGGCGAGACGCTTTCGGGCGGCGAAAGACAGCGTATCGGACTGGCAAGAGCCTTCCTGCACGATGCACCTTTCATGCTTCTCGACGAGCCTACGAGCAACCTCGACAGCCTTAACGAAGCCGTTATACTGCGCTCGCTCCGTGAGGAATCCGAGGGCAAGACCGTTGTCCTTGTGTCGCACAGGGAGTCCACAATGCGTATCGCCGACGAGCGCTATTCCGTGGAAAACGGACGGGTGAGCTGATGAAAAGAACTCGTATCGCTGATGATAGGCATATACTGCCGAAAAAAACAGGCTGCGCAAATTGGCGTGCCACCCTTAGCGGAAAAGCGGGCTACCGTGCCGTAAACTTACGGCTCATATTCGGTAACCTGCGAATCGGCTAAAGGGACACCCTTTCTGCGCAGCCTGTATTCAATTTAGCACAGCCGCTGTTTTGGTCGGCTCAGCAGCCCCAGAATTTATACATCTCGAAATAGACTATCGCGAGTATCACCAGTACATTCGCGGTGATGTTAACTCCGCTGCGGAGCCTGCTCCACTTGTCCGCCTTCTTCGATATGATGACGGCGAGCGAAGCGACGGCTGCTGCCGCGCATAGTACCGCGCATACGATATTGACAACGCCCTCGCCGACTCCGACTGCCTTGGGGAGACCGTAGGTCTCCTCTCTGCCCGAGTAGGCTATCATCACTACTGCCGCCGCCACGGATACGAGCTTGATGAGCTGCCCCGCGGTCTGCACGGAGCCTATCGCCGTTACGCTTCCTCTGCCCGTGCGGACGAGCTTGAGCTTGTAGAGCAGCACGAACACCGCTCCTATCGCTATCATAAAGTACGCCGCGAGGAGCGATATCTCCGCGGGATAGGCGCTGTCCTTGTCTATCTCCATAGCGCCGAGCACGAAGCTCTCGGTGCCGTCGGAGCGCTTGCCCTCGCCGAGCATCATACCCGTGCCCTCGATTGTGTAGAAGCCGTCGCCGAGGCGCACGAGGTCGGGATACATCTTTGCGTTTATCGGCTCGAGGTAGGACGTGAACTTCATCAGACCCGCACGCTGCGAGCGTGACAGGAGGTAGTAGCCGTCGAAATCACGGGTCTCTTCCTTGCCGTCGGAGTATTTCTCAAGGTCGCATTTGCCGAACACCCACTCGGGCACCTCCTGAATAACGAGGTTTACCGAAGTCTCATTCGTGAGCGTAACCAGTCCCACCTTTGACTCGCGGTCGAAGAGCATATTCGATTGGCAGGCGATAGTCGCGCCGTTGTGACCCATCGTGCGCACCTTGTACTCTGTGACGCCGAAGCCGCAGCTCGACGCGGGAATGTCGGTATTGCCGTAGAATACCGAGCCCGAGAACATCTTATCCTGCGTCTCCTTATGCTCGAAGAGGGGAGCGTCGTCGCTGACGAATGCCTGCGCGTAGGTCGCGAGGTCGCGTATCGTACCTGTCGCAGAGCCCGCGGGGTAGAGGTCGATGTACGATATCTGCTTTCCGTCGGATCTGTATTTCTGACCCACTATCTGGAAGGTATAGGAACAGAGCTTGTCGCGCTGAGTGCGCACCCACTCGTTGTCGCTGAAATCGGGAGCTATGGAGGTGTGCTCCATGCCGAGCCTGTCGAAGATGTTCTCGTGGACGTAATCCACGTAGTCCTCGCCCGTTATGCACTCAATGACGTACGCGCCGAGAGCCGCTCCCCAGTTGGAGTAGGACACTACCTCGCCGGGGCGGTTGACCTGAGCGGGCTCGGTAGCCTGCAAAGCCTCCGCGAGGGGCATTATCTTATCGTGGTCGGCGGTGGAAATTGAGTAGGTCGTCTCGCACCAGCCGCCCGTGTGGTCCATGATGTTCATCATTGTTATGGGCTCGTCGTAGCTGAGGTTGCGCAGGAAGCCGTCGGGGAGGTAGTCCCTGATGTCGGCGTCGAGGTCGAGCCTGCCCTGCTCCCATAGCTGCATCGCGCTGACCCATATCATCGTCTTGGATATGCTTCCCCACTCGAAGACGGAGTCCTCGTCGCAGGCAATGTGGTTCTCGCGGTCAGTCTCGCCGAAGCAGCCCTCATATAGGATATCGTCGCCCTGAAAAACTATCGCCTCGAAGCCCGCGTAGTATTCGGTGCCGTCGACGTCCATATTTAGCTCCTTGTCGAACTTGCTTTCGATGTCCCCGAACTTCACGCCCGAGGGGAGCCTCTGCTCCTCGTCCTCAGCCGCAGCCGTCGGGACGAGCAGAGTACCCGCCGCAAGAAGCGCGGCTATGCACATTGAAGCTATTTTTCCCATTTTCATTTACCGCACCTCCTTACAGCTCGCGCTCTTCGTAGTCGATGACGGAGCACGCCGCCTTGTAGATTACATAGCCGTAAGCTCCGACTATCGCAAATATGCACAGCAGAGCGCCGTTGTACGGCACCGACAGAGCCGACAGGGTCGTCATCAGCACCTGCAATGCCGCGTGGAGCGGCTTTACGCTGAGTGTCGATTCAACGACCAGTAATACTGCCAGCCCTGCCCATACTGCCAATATTAGCAGATAAGCCCTGAACATCGAGCCCTTGGCGCCCGTTTTGCCCGTTTTGAAGAAGCCGCTCAGCACATTGGCGTTGAATATCAGCGCAACAGCGAAGAACAGGCAGAGTATGACGGTGCACAGACCACCGTCGTTCATCTTTATGTTCAGCACCTCTGACAGCGAATCGTCGAGGAACAGGTTGACGTTCATTGCGAATCTGATTTGCAGTATGATGAGGGAGAGTGCTCCCACGGCTGTCAGCACCAGCATTACGAGCGCATACCTCGCGATGACTACCTGCTTCCTTGCCGCGGGAATGACAGCGTAGGTCATCTCGCCCTCGTTCTTGTTGCTGAGGTCTATAATAGCCTGCGCCGCTGTGAAGGCGACCGCAAAAAGCAGGAAATACAGGAAAATGGGCGAGACAAGCCCGAGTATCAGCGCCAGCACCGTCACAGCCGCGAACAGCTTCCACAGGCTCAGCTTTTTTGCTCTCATCGCGATGATGTCGAGCCTCATAAGGTCGATAATACGTTTCATTGTGCCGTCACCTCACATTTCCTTGTCAGCAGTCAGCTTTATCGTCAGACGGCACATCAGCCAGCCGAACGCTATGAACGCCGCAAAGCAGGCGGCTACGATAAGCGCTACGGGCAGGGGAGCGGTCGGCAGGAATTCCTGCGGGAGCGGCAGTATGCCGTAGTCGAGCGTGATGAAATAGACTATCATCAGCGCTCCGATAATTACCAAGAACGGTATGCTCGCAACGATAGCGACTGTGTCGCCCTTTATCTCCTTTACTGCGTAGAAGAGGCAGATAATTGCCGTCATCATCGCAAGTCCCGCCGCCAGCAGAACGAACCAGTTGCTGTAATTGAGTCCCGTATTCTCTGCGTTGGCTGTCAGATTGTCATAGGTGTGCTCCTGTATGAACATCGGGAGAATGCCCGATTCGCCGACAGCTCTCGCAATGAGCAGGCAGAGCTCGCCCAGTATGCCGCCGATGGTCTGCGGAATGATTATCTCCGCGAACAGTGCCTTTATGACGGATTCGCGCTTAACGGGAAGAAGTCCGTATATCTTCATAAAGTCGCCCTTGCGCACTGCCTCTATGGGCGAGAACAGCGCCAGCGGAGCTATCATAAAGCCGATAGCCGCGGGATATATTCCGAGCAGGCACGCCGCGAAGAACAGTGCGGTGAAGATGAAAGCGTACTTTCCGCCTATGCCGATACAGTTGAGGTAGTCGAACCGCACCATTTTTTTAATCTCGTCCATGTCCGTCCTCCTTTGCGATGTAGACGAGTATCTCGTCGATGGAAGCCTTCTCGGTCTCGAGAGTCTTCGGTATCTCGCCGAGCAGGTCTGCGGAGATGAGCGCGTCGAAGCCGCTGCGGTAGCCGTGATAGCCTATGCACTTCTCCCTCAGCGACGAAGAGATGTCCTCCTCGGCACCGCGCAGGACGAGGTACTTCTCGTGGAGCTCGTCCTTGGTGCCCGTGAACCACACCTTTCCGTTGTGGAGGACGGTGATGTAGTCGGCGATACGCTCCACGTCAGAGGTGATATGCGTCGAGAAGAGGACGCTCCTGTTCTCGTCGGAGATGTACTCGGAGAGTATGTCGAGGAGCTCGTCGCGCGCTACGGGGTCGAGACCGCTCGTGGGCTCGTCGAGTATCATCAGCTCCGCCTTGTGCGAGAGTGCGACCGCGACCATGAGCTTCATCTTCATGCCCTTTGAGAAGTCGCCGACCTTCCTGTCGTCGGGGAGTCCGAAAGCCTTTATCCTGCGGAAGAATTCCTCCGAGCTCCAGTCCTTGTAGAACGGCGCGAGTTGCTTGTCGATATGCTTGACGGTGAGGTGATTGGCGAGGTAGAGGCTGTCGAACACGACGCCGAGCCGCTCCTTTATCTCGACGGCATTGGTCACGCTGTCGAGCCCGAAAATGCTTATCTTGCCGCTGTCTATCTTCGCCATATTGAGGACAGAGCGGATAGTCGTGGTCTTGCCCGAGCCGTTCTGACCCACGAAGCCCATGATATAGCCCTTCGGCAGGGAGAAAGTAACGTCCCTGAGGGCGAAGTCTCCGTAAGCCTTGTTCAGTCCGTTGATCTCGAGAATATTTTCCATACCTTATTCCTCCATAAAATGTTTCAGTGCGGCGATGATGTCGTCGTCGGAGAGTCCCGCGTTGCGTCCGTTTGTGACGACCTGCTCGATAGCCTCCTCCATCTCGCATAGCATACGCTCGCGGAGGAGCTCGTTATTGCGCGGCGCAACAAAGTAGCCCTTGCCTGCGACGGACACGATGAAGCCCTCGTTTACGAGGTCGTTGTAGACCCTCGTCGTCGTGATGACGCTGATCTTCAGATCGCGCGCGAGCTGGCGTATCGAGGGGAGCTGTTCGTCCTCCGTGACCTTGCCCGCGAGTATCTGAGCCTTGATCTGTTCCTCGATCTGCTCGTATATCGGCAGCTCGGAACTGTTTTTGATTATGATTTTCATGAAGCGCTCCTGTTTATACTGTATATAGGTGTATATATCTGTATATGTACAGTATAACACGCATATATACGTTTGTCAATACCCTTTGCGAAATATTTTGAAAAAAATAAAGGACTGCGATATGCAGTCCGTCGAATTCGTGGATA